>JAWOGL010000144.1:0-10051 GCA_046496945.1 Desulfonatronovibrio sp. | reverse complement strand
AACCTGGAGCACATATCTTTCATAACCCCTGGGGTGGCTGTTGCCGTCAGCAGCAGGACCTGAGGAATGTTAAATTCCCGTCTGTATACCGGAAGCTTAAGATAATCAGGACGAAAAATGTGACCCCATTCTGATATGCAGTGGGCTTCATCCACCACCATGAGCGATAGGCGCATCTTCTTCAGGTGCTGTCTGAAGCGTTCATTTTTAAACCTTTCCACAGCAATCATAAGTATCTTGAGCTGACCATTCTTGGCTTGAGCAAGAATACTCATGTATTCTTCCGAAGAAAGGGACGAATCCAGTCTGGCCGAAGGTATTGACCTGTCCTGCAGAAAATCCACCTGGTCCTTCATCAGACTGAGCAGAGGCGATACCACCAGGGTCATATGAGGCATAAGAACAGCAGGCAGCTGATAGCACAGGGATTTACCCGCCCCTGTAGGAAATACGGCCAGAGAAGACCTGCCCTGCATAATTTTTTCCATGACCTGTTTTTGTCCGGGCTTGAACCCGTTAAATCCGAAGTTCTTTTCAAGGACTTGATCCAGCATATTATTGCTCGTGTTATTTTTATTGGTTATTCGCATCTACCCCGGGGTCCTATATATCCAGCAAAAGGTGCACCCCGATGGTTTACACTGTACGCACATTGCCATACTTAACAGGCTGTTAAAGCTATGGACTTCTTCAATTTGTCAATTTTCTTAAGAAATTTACAGCTTCTTTGCCTCCAGATCCATAATCCTTTGCAGAATGGCCAGGCTGGAGGCGTAAACAGCCTCCAGGCCGGTCATCCCCAATCGGGTACTCAGAAGGCTGGGGCGAATATTATAGGGAGTATCCGAGGTGTAGTGCAAGATACCCAGGTTGAAATCCTGGGGCGTCTTAATATTCAGGACGCCCCTGTTTCCCATGCATTGAACCAGCTCCTGCCTGGAAAAATGGCGGTGCAGGGCCCTCAAAAAAGGACCTGCCTCCATTTCAACACCGGTGAAGTCGTCCTGGAGCAAATGACTGACCACCTCCCTTCCATGGAGAAAGGTGCCGTGTGCAGTAATGGTTTTCTGGTCATCGAAGGCCGCGATACGGTTCAAAAACGGGACCAGATGACGCACATTCAGGCTGTTTTGAAAAAGATAACGCGTTTGGGTGTGACTGTCATACACATGGCTGGGAATGATGATGTCGCCCAGCCGGCCGATGGCGGCCGCGGATTTGCCCAGAATAAATACGCCGCGCAATCCGGGAAAACGCTCACAGGCACTGGCCAGAACATGTCCTGCGGCCAAGCCCAGAGGATAATCTATGTTAACCAGCAGGGCCTGGCTGCGGGCCAGAGATGGAGCCCACTGCAGGCGGGAGTCCAAACAGGAGGGGTCCAGCCGGCTCAAGGCAATGCGCTGAACCTCCAGATGGGGATATTGAACCGGAGCATGACGATGAAAGCCCATGCTTTCCTCCCGGATCAACCGGGCGGACACTTGTGAAGGATAGCGTTCCTCATAAAGACGGAGACCATAATAAAGTAAATCAGCAGGGTTCTGTTCAGGATCACGCTGGCAGTCTTGCCAAACCCGCCACAGGTCTTCCTGATTCTCCCGCTCCAGGAAAGTCAGCAGTTCTGTTTCATGGGTCCGGGCAAAACCAGTGATCAGGTTAGCCAGGGAATGGGTATTACTGGAAACAAGGTACAATGGCCTCCCGCCGGAAGATGCCGACTCCAGATCGACGCGGCAGGAGACCATATCCCACCACTGCTGTGCAGCTTTCTCGAAATACCCGTCATGCAGGGGCAACCGGTAAACCACCAGATCAAGAGGCGCTCCGGCCACGTCCGACCATTTCCGGTCCCAGTCGTCTGCCCAGACCTGAGTCAGAAGTTCCCAGTCTGACCGGGCCAACCCCAGACTACGCCGGATTTCCTGCCCTGCTTTTGCAGCATTGGTCTGTCCTGCGGCCAGAGCTCGGCCCAGTGTAAAATCCGGAGAACCCGGGTTCAACAGCCGGTGCATCTTGTTCCACTCGATCTGAAAAGCGCACAGGGACGGAATCAGATCGTCAAGATCTGTAACACTCGTCACAAATACGGCCAGTGTCTGATCCCCGTCATAATGGTATCTACGGCGCCGGGCCCTGGATTTCACCTGAATCCAGCCCTCTACTCCCGGAAAACCGGCTTTTGCAAACACATCTTCAGCAGGCCCCAGCAGAACACGGCCGGCATGGCTGACACAGTCCGGCAGACGCAGGGCCGCGTAAAGAAAGGCGGACACGTCCGGCTCCCTGGCCTGAGCCCGGCGATGCAGACTGGAGCAAAAGCTGCAGTGCATTGATTCCAGTTCCGATACCCTCAGGGTTGCGGGCAAATGTATATTTTGCCTGTAGGCGCTTAGATACTTTTCCAGAAACTGGGCCTGTTCTGAATAAGGGCGTTTTTTACGAAACAAACCAATCATATTTGCTTACGCTCTCCTTGCTGATCTGACCTGTCAAAATGGCGGGTCAATGGCGAAAGGGTCCAGACTGAAACAGCAAAACCAGAGCCGCGAGGCCCAGGAGCAGAAGGACTCTGGGAATTTGTCTGAATTTACCGCAGGAAGCCTTGACTACTATCCAGCTTAAAATACCCCATATAGCCCCCTGGGTTATGGAACCGGTCAGCGGCATGGTAATCATGGCCATGAAAAAAGGTGCCGCCTCGTCAAAACGCTCCCAGCGGACGTAGATCAAAGGCTTGAGCATGAAGATGCCGGCCAGGACCATCACAGGAGCCGTTGCTAAAGCCGGCACAAGGTAAAGAAGCGGCGACATAAAAAGAAAAGGTAAAAAAAGCAGGCCGGCAACAACCGCGGTCAGCCCGGTCCGCCCGCCAGAACGGACACCGGTGGAGGATTCAACATACACAGTGGCTGGGCTGACTCCGAAAAAACCGGACAGGGCCACTCCAATGGCGTTGACCTTCATGCTGCGCTCCAGGTCACGGGGCTCGCCCTTTTCGTCCACCAGGTCTCCGGCCTCTCCGACTCCGGCGCAGGTGGAAAAACTGTCAAAAAAACAGGAAAAGACCAATACGAAAATGAACGGCCAATGGACAGGCATAAGAGGGCTCAAGAGATCCATCTCCAGGATCAAACCCAGGTCCGGCCATGCCCACCAGCCCTGCCAGACGACAAGAGGAGAAACCGTCTCCACGTCCCCGGTTCCCTGGCCCCAGAATCTGCCGATGGGCCAGGCCAGCAGTGTTGTGACCAGAACGCCCATAATAAAGGCGCAGGGCACTTTGCGGGCTACCAGAGCTGCGGTAAAGGCCAGGCCGGCCAGGAAAGTCAAAGTGGTGGCGTCCAGATAGCCCATGGCCAGACGGCCTGGTTCCTCGATAATAATGAATCCGGCGGCCTGAAAACCCAGAAAGGCAATGAACAGGCCGATCCCGCCGGCCATGCCGAAACGCAGCATTCGCGGCACCCCGGTCAACAGACGGTGGTTGCGGTCTAAAATAAGCAGCAGCAGAAAAGCGATCCCGGCCCAGAATACGCAACCCAGGGCGGTCTGGTAGGTCATGGTTTCCGAGCGGACCACTGCAGCCACGAAAAGATGGTTCAGACTCATGCCCGGAGCGACAAGCAGCGGGTTGTTGCTGTAAAAACCCATAAGGATACTGCTGAAAGCCGAGACCAGGACCGTGGAAGTCAGGACCGCATCATAAGGCAGACCGGCCTGGTTGAGAATGGCCGGGTTAATCAGACAGATATACATGGCCGCCAGAAAGGTGGTAGTTCCGGCGGCAATTTCAGTGACAACTCTGGTTCCATTATTTTTCAGGTCAAAGAAATCATACATTAATTATTCAGAGCGGTTACGAACTGGTCTCAAAATGTTGGAAGGTAGGCGGCACTATTAACAGACTGTTGAAAATCTCCCAATTGGCTTTGTCGCTGCAAAAAGTTCAAACTCTTACGTATCCTGAATACGCCTCAGTGAAACGAAAGAAGGTTTCACGGGGTAAACTTTGACCTTGAACTTTTTTTGCTGTTTATCCGGCACCCACTTAAGTGAGCATTATCCAGGCATAAGTATTTAGTGGTGTCCTAAGTGGGTGCCGGACTGTCGCTTGGAATTTTTGAACAGCCAGCCTGGCAAGGACTTTTTCAGACTGTTAACAGTTGCACCCGGTTTGATTTATTTCCGCCTGCGGTTTCAGATAATTCACTGCTTATATACCAGCTCATTCTTTGGAAACTGTTTCTGTCTGGAGCAGCCCATCTTCAAAAGGTTCTCTCTAATCAACCTCAAGACCCAGATCGCGGATAAGGCGCTTGTCTTCATCCATGGTGCGCCCGGTTCGGGTCAGGTAGTTGCCGGTCATGACTCCGCTGGCTCCGGCCATGAAGATAAAAGGATGCAGCTCGCCCAGATTCTCAATACGCCCGCCACAGACAATAATCTCTTTTTCCGGCAGGATATAGCGCAGTAAGCTGATGATTTTCAGGCATCTCAAGGCAGTGATCGCAGGGGTATTTTCCAGGGGAGTGCCGGGAATGGGAACCAGGAAATTAACCGGCACGGCGTCAACATCCATTTTTTTCAAAGTCAAAGCCAGTTCCACAACCTGGGCGTCTGTCTCGCCCAGGCCGAATACACCGCCGCTGCACACCGAAAGCCCGGCCTTCCCGGCCTGGCTTACAGTCCGTATCCGGTCGGCAATATCATGGGTTGTACAAATTTTGGGAAAAAAACTGGGTGCGGTTTCCAGGTTATGGTGATATCTCTGCAATCCTGCTTTTTTCAGAAGATGAAAATCAGCCTCCTTAAGAATACCCAGGGAAGCGCAGGTCTGGACATTGTTTTCGGCTAGCCGTCTGATCGCCCTGGCGATTTCCTGGATTTCCCCGGAGCTGAGGGATCTGCCCGAGGTAACCATGGAAAATCTGCTCTGAGAATTTCCTGCCGCGCATTCTCCAATCTCTGCGAGCTCGGACCAGCTTTTAAGGGGATACTCTTGCGCGGTTCCGTGAAATGAAGACTGAGCGCAAAAGGCGCAGTCTTCTGAACATTTGCCGGACTTGGCATTGGTTATGGTACACAGACTTATCTTCCGGCCGAAATACTTTTCCCGGAGCATGCCGGCTCCTGGAAATAACACGGTGGCCTGGGTATACGGAATTGACAGCAGATGATCCAGCTCTTCCGAAGTTGGCAGGTGGCCTGAGGCAATTGACTCGGCCAGATCATAAAAATAATTCATTGAACTTCTGTTTAACCTTTTTTGCGGTTATATTGTCTAATCTTTCCAGCTGGGCCAGAACAGAAACATCTCCGTAACGCTCTATTGCCTGCTTATGTTCATTGTTGACTGCCCCGTTTAGAATCACGCCCAGGATGTCAATTCCGGCTTGTTTAAGAGCCTCTACGGTTAACAATGTATGGTTGATGACTCCCAGCCGGTTCCAGGCAACTATCAGCACCGGAACCCCCAGTTTTTTAACCAGATCAATCATTAAAAAATCTTCATTCAGCGGAACCATGATCCCCCCGGCTCCTTCAATGATCAGTGAACCACGGCTTAAGGGCGGCTGAATCAGATCAAGATCTATCCCGGCTCCATCTTTTTGAGCAGCAAGATGCGGGGACAAAGGCTGACTGAACACATACCTTTCCGGAACAATTTGGTCCTGCTCCAGTCCGGCGATTTCCCGGACCCTGTCGCTGTCCAGACCGTCCACGGAACCGCTCTGCACAGGCTTCCAATAACTATGCCTGAGTCCTGCGGCCAGCAAAGCGCAAACCACGGTCTTGCCCACTCCGGTATCAGTACCGGTCACAAAAAATCTGTCCGGAAAACCGCTTTTCACTTAATCCTGTGATCCCACAATAAGTTTCTGTCCCGGTTGAATTGAGTCGTCCGGATCAAGATCATTAAGTTCCATAAGTTTATCCACGGAAACATCATATTTAAGGCCTATGCGGAAAAGATTTTCACCGCGCTGAACTTCATGAACAACTTTTTCGTTCCGGGACTCAGGCTGCGTTTCAGGCTGTGCTTCAGGCTTATCCTCTTCCTTTCTGGGGGGAGAAGCAGGCTTAGTCGCTTCCGGCTTTTGGTCTGTCCTGCCCACTTCAGCAACCTTTTGTCGCAGGTCGTCAAGGACTTCTCTCTGGGAGTCAAGTCTGGCCTGAACATTCTCTTCTGATTGAATAAACTCCAAAAACACTTTCTGCCTTTCCTCTTCACTGCTTTCCAGACTGTTCACCCTTTTTTCCAGGGCTTCAATCCTGGCGTTAACTTCTTCAATCCCTTCAAATGACGGCTCTTTTCCAGTCCTGAAAAAAAGTACAGCCAGCAGTATCAGAATCAGGGCCAGTAATCCGGCCAGACCGTACATGATAATATTCTCATTATAACGTGTAAATTCCTGAAAGGTATTCTCCTCCCGGGAAGGAGACGGGTTATCGCCGTCCAGATCATCCAGTTTGTTTATCCAGTTTTTTCTTTCCATTCTCAAACCTCGTTTTTATGAACATGGGTTATTCAATATCTGTTAAAAAAATATGATATATTTTTATCCTGAGCCTTTTGATTTCGTCAAGGACCAATGCCTGAGCCGGGCTTTTATGTTCCGGGTTGCGCGCAGCCGGAATTATTTTTTGTCTGTCAGTATCTATTCTTCGTGGACTCCGGCCGGAGCTGACCTTAAATTTATGGGTCAGGCAAGGTAGATGGATAATAAGTACATCTTGTTAAATACTTTTGGCCACTGCAGCCATGGCACTGGTCAGCTGCCCAAGATCATCCGGTTCAATAATATACGGAGGCATTATATATATCAGATTGCGAAACGGCCTGATCCAGACTCCTTTTTCCACAAACAGACCCTGTGCCCGGGCAACATCAACATTTTTATCCAGCTCAATCACGCCGATGGCCCCCAGAACCCGGACGTCTCTGACATTTTCAAAATCCAGACACGGCCTCAGTTCTCTGTTAAGCTGGTTTTCTATGGCTTTGACCTTGTCCTTCCAGTTCTGCCCGGTGAGCAGATCAATGCTTGCCAGGGCCACGGAACAGGCCAGGGGATTGCCCATAAAAGTCGGGCCGTGCATGAAAACTCCGGGAGATCCGCTGCAGATGGTCCCGGCCACTTCCTCAGTGCACAGGGTAGCGGCAAGGCTCATGTATCCCCCGGTCAAAGCCTTGCCGACACACATTATATCCGGGGATATCTGGCTGTGTTCACAGGCGAACATTTTTCCAGTCCGTCCAAATCCGGTAGCAATTTCATCAGCAATAAAAAGCACTTGATATTCACTGCAAATCTTTCGAATCTTCCGCAGAAAATCCGGGGAATAGATCCTCATCCCACCGGCGCCCTGAACAATGGGTTCAAGAATAAAAGCGGCTGTCTCATTTTTATGTTCAGCAATCGTCCTTCTGATCTGTTCCAGATGATCAGTGGAGCAGGCTTGGTCATACCTGCATTCCGGTGAAGGAACAAAAAAATTGGCACTTAAAAAACCTGAAAAAAGAGAGTGCATGCCGTTAACAGGATCACATACGGACATGGCCCCGAAGGTATCTCCGTGATATCCCTTTTCCAGGCTTACAAATTTTGTTTTGGTCTTTTTTCCCCTGGCCTGCCAGTACTGGAGTGCCATTTTAAGGGCGACTTCCACGGATACAGATCCGGAATCAGAAAAAAAGACCTTTTCCAGACCTTCAGGAGTGAGTGCTGTCAAACGTCTGGCCAGACTTATTGCGGGTTCATGGGTCAGCCCTCCGAACATGACATGAGCCATTTTATCCGTCTGGGCCTTGAGGGCGTCATTTAAAACAGGATGGTTATAGCCGTGAACAGCGCACCACCATGATGACATTCCGTCAATAAGCTCTCTGCCGTTGTTAAGTTTTATCCTTACTCCCCGGGCTGACTCCACATTGTAAACAGGCAGGGGCTGAATCAGAGAGGTATAAGGATGCCAGATATTTTTCCGGTCATACTCTAAAAGGTCATTCTGGTACATATAATTGTCCTTTATAAAATCGTTGTTTATCAAAATTTTGAAAAAATCAGACAACTATTCAGCATATACGGCGTAAGGCTATTCAGCAATACATCATGCCGGCTTTTGCCGGCATGATGCGCTGCAACAGGGCGTTTTCCAATTCAGTCATGCCGGCGAAAGCCGGTATCCAGGTCTTCTATATTTGATTTTGCTGAACCGATGCAATACCGGTTAACTACTCGCTTAATATTATGGTCAACCAAAAATTTAACAGACTGTTAAGGCCAGCCTTGAATACCTATGTTTCCCTGTCAGTATTGTCAAAGCATTCAATGCCTTAAAAACTTCACCAGGCATCTTCTTTATTTTTTCCACAAATTGCCGTAATCAGTTTTCTACCACATCATTTAAGTGCGGGACGGGACTATATGAATAGTTATGAATTTTGAACTCAAGTTATTCTGAAACAATACCAGGCATTACCCGGGTAAAGACATGACCACACAGAAACCTTTGGACAGCGCTGAAAGGGAAAAGGCCCTTGATCCCACCCGGTCATTTATTGTCCAGGCACCGGCCGGATCAGGAAAGACCGAGCTCTTGACCCAGAGATATCTGAAACTATTATCCCTGGTCAATGATCCCGAGGAAATTCTGGCCATAACTTTCACCCGCAAGGCAGCGGCTGAAATGCGCAACAGGATAATAAGAGCATTAACCACGGCTGGTTCCTCGGTCAGACCGCAGGAACCTCACTTTGCCAAGACCTTTGATCTGGCAGCCGGAGCCCTTGAACAGGACAGAAAACTTGGCTGGAATATCCTGCGCAATCCCACCAGGTTAAAGATCAGGACCATTGATTCCTTCTGCCTGTACCTGACAGGAAGGATGCCTGTGTTATCAGGACTGGGCGGAGAAGTGCAGGTCATGGAAGACCCGGACATCCTGTATGAAGAAGCTGCCCGCAACACCTTGCTGGAATTAAATAATGATTCAGGATGGAAAGAGCCCCTTACCCGGATCCTGCTCCATCTGGACAATGACTGGGACAAGGTAAAAAATCTGCTCATGGACATGCTCAGACTGCGGGAACACTGGCTCAGACTTATCACAGCCACTTCCCCTGGTCTGGATCTAAGGGATCTTCTGCAGGGACACCTGCGCCATGAAGTTGAGCGGCGTCTGGAAAGATCTCTGGAACTCTTTAATAAACATATCCATCCCGGGCATCTGGACACTCTTTTTGAATGCGCGTCTTATGCCGCGGAAAATCTTCCCCCTGATCAGCCAGATCAGACAATATCAAGTCTTACCGGCATAGACCGTCTCCCGGGCACGGACATCAACGATCTTAACTCATGGTTGGGCATAAGACATCTGCTTTTGACCGGGAAGGGAAGCTGGCGGAAAAGACCGGATAAAAACACAGGCATTCCCAGCCCTGGATCATTTGCGGACAAAGACGCCAGGGAAAAAGCCGCCCGGAAAAAATCTGAGCTCGTGGAACTTCTGGCTGTTTTTTCAAATCATCCTGACCTGGAAATCTCTCTGGCCAGTCTGAGCGGACTGCCGGATGCATACTATACAGATGAAACATGGGAAATACTTAATTCACTTCTCCAGGTGCTGAAAATGGCGGTAGCTCAATTGAGCCTGGTCATGCAGAACTTTGGCCGGGTGGATTATCCCGAGATATCCATGGCTGCCCTGGATGCTCTGGGCCGGCCGGACAATCCGTCGGATCTTCTGCTGCGCCTTGATTACCAGATAAAACATATTCTTTTTGATGAATTCCAGGATACCAGCATAGGTCAACAGGAAATGCTTTCCAGATTGACTTCCGGATGGACGCCCGGCGACGGCAGGACCCTCTTTGCGGTGGGAGACCCCATGCAGTCTGTTTACGGTTTTCGGGATGCCGATGTAGGGGTTTTTCTAAACGCGAGACAAAACGGCATTGGAGATGTTCTTCTCAAACCTCTTAATCTATGGGTGAATTTTCGTTCAGGCCCGGAGGTGGTCGACTGGGTAAACAAAGTATTTCCTC
>JAWOGL010000135.1:0-3427 GCA_046496945.1 Desulfonatronovibrio sp. | reverse complement strand
GGGGAAGCCTCACCAGGCTGAATATTAAACTGGTTATTTTATCCGGTCTTCCCAGTCCCTGGTTTCAAACCAGTAATGTTTTCTTTGTTCCAGCCAGCCTTGGGACCTGACAAACCTGATCCAGTTATCCAGAAAGTTAATGGTGTCAAAATCTCCTTTCCGGACCGCAAACCCGATGGGTTCCCGGGTGAAGTTTTCCTCCAGGGGCACAAAAAGTTTTTCAGGATGGAGCAGGGCCTGAAAGGCGGGCAGGGGGGCGGAAGCGATTACGGCATGAACCCGGCCATTAAGCAGCTCCTGAACAGCCTGAGCTTCATCGTCAAAAAGTTTAAGGGAAGCTTGGGGCAGATAGTCAGAGGCCGCAGCCGCTGCAGTGGTCCCCAGCCTGGCCGCCACTGTTACATCTGATTTGTTGAAGTCTTCCAGGGTGGAAAATCCTCTGGCCTTTTCCTGATGAGCCACAATGGACATGCCGGTATAATCATAAGGTATGGAAAAGTTTACCTTTATATTTCTGTCAGGTTTGATGCCCATGCCCCCGATAATTATGTCGAATTTTCCCGTAAGCAGGGCAGGGATGATTCCAGACCATTTTGTGGGAATGAAATGAACGTCAACCCCGATATCTTCAGCCAGTCTTTTGGCTACGTCTACTTCAAAGCCGATGAATTCGCCGTCTTTATCCTGCATGGCCCAGGGTACAAAGGTGGACATGCCGACTTTCATGACGCCCCGGCGCATGATCTGTTCCAGGGTGCTTTCCTGTACCAGTTGTGACCGGACCTCTGATGACCAGACCTCAGAAGCCAGGAAAAAAAGAATAAATACTGACAAAACCATGGTTCTGGCGAAGCGCATAGTTCCTCCCTGCAATGAGTTAAAGTTGTTTTCAGGAAACAGGTCTTTGTCCCTGCAGATATCTCTGGAGCATAAAGACCAGAAAAGTAATGCTCAGGGCTACAGCCAGATAAACAGCTGCTACAGTAAACCATATTTCAAAGGTTAGAAAGGTGTTTGATATTATTACCTGGCCCTGCATTGTCAAGTCATAGATAGCTATGGTGCTGACCAGGGCGGAATCCTTGATAAGGGATACGCTCTGATTGGTCAGGGGAGGGATAAGAAATCTGTAAGCCTGGGGAATTATAATATAATAATAGGTTTGAAATCTGTTAAGCCCGGTGCTTGCTGCTGATTCCCATTGTTCTCTGTCTATGGACTGAATGCCGGCCCTGATTATTTCAGAGGCGTAGGCCCCTTCAAAGAGGCTCAGGGTAAGCACGGCGGTTACAAAAGGGGAAATTCCCAGAATAGGAGAGAGAACAAAGTAATTGAATAAAAGCTGGATCAATAAAGGGGTGCTTCGGATGGTTTCCACATAGACCCTGGCAGTCAGGCCGGCGACCAGGGAGCTGGATAATCTGAAAACAGCGGTGATCAGCCCGAAGATCAGTGTAAGAAAAAGGCTGATAAAAGTAATTTTCAGGGTTACCAACAAACCCTGGAACAGGGGGCCGGGAATAAATTCTCCCTGATCCAGGGTGAAAAGGAACTGCCTGACCCTGTACCACTGCCAGTTGTAATTAAGATTTTCAGAGCCTGCGGAAAACAGCCAGAAGATCAAACTCAGTATGATCAGGAACTTGATTATGTCCTGAAAGCTTTGAGAAAGAACCGCTCTGTAAAATTTGCGTATAACAGTGGATAGCATTAAAGATATTTGTTAGTTCAAGGTGCAGGACCCAAAGCTGAGGTCTGAAAGCGGCCTGTTTCAGGAACAGGCTTGAATATACTCCCGGCGCAGTGAATCAATAAGTTCCTTAACCGAAACAAGCTCTTTGATCCGGTAGGCTGTTTGTCCGGCAAAGGCGAATCCTCTGTGCATCTTTCCTTTTCTGGCGTTGTTCAGGGCCGAGGCAATGCAGTAGGGGCTTTTGGTGTAGTCGCAGGTGACTATGCAGTGATATGGACACTTGAAGGGCTTTCTTTTGCCCTGTTCCACATCGTTGAGAAACTCGTTGCGCAGGGCTCGTCCCGGCATGCCCACCGGACTTTTGATAACCATGAGGTCTTCTTTTTTGGAATCTATATAAGTCTGTTTGAAATCCATGCTGGCGTCGCATTCATGGGTAGCCACAAACCTGGTTCCAAGCTGTACTCCGGAAGCTCCAAGCTTTAGAAAACGGCAGATATCCGCTCCGGTGTATATGCCGCCGGCGGCAATAACAGGGATGGACTGACTGTGCTGCTGTTCAAAAGGCTTTACAGTCTCAACGACTTCCTGAACCAGGTTTTCCAGTTTGAATTCAGGATCATCAAGCTGTTCAGGCTTAAAGCCCAGGTGCCCGCCGGCAAGAGGTCCTTCAACCACGAACGCGTCAGGAAGATAGTTAAACCTGGAAAGCCATTTTTTACATATGATTTTGGCGGCCCGGGCCGAAGAAACAATAGGAACCAGCTTGGTCCGGGATTCTTCATTGATATATTTGGGAAGGTCAAAAGGCAGGCCCGCACCGGAAAAGATCACGTCGATTCCTTCCTGAACGGATGTTTTGACCATGTCGGTAAAATTGGTCAGAGCAACCATTATATTAACTCCCAGAATTCCGGAAGTCATTTCTCTGGCCTTGCGGATTTCCCGGGTCAGGGTTCTTATGTGAGCCTGAACCGGATTTTTGGCTATGTCGGGTTCGTCCACCCCGATCATGGCTGCCGAGATGACGCCTATTCCTCCCTGGTTGGCAACAGCGGCTGATAAACCAGACAGGGAAACCCCGACACCCATGCCGCCCTGGATGATGGGTACTCTGGCTATAAGATCTTTTATTTTAAGTGCTGGAAAGTCCATATTTTCCTCCGTTATTGAATTAATTTAACTAATTACATGACTGGATATTCTGATAAGCATGCTTCATTTTTTATTCTGGAACTGGTCAAGTCTTTCCCTGACTCTGTCCTTGGCCACATCAATATCTTCGGGTTTGATGCCGATTTTCTGCGCGTAAATTTTCAGGTTTGACTCTATGCGGGGGACATTTTGTTCCAGTTTTGTTTTGTTGGCGTTGATGATGTTTTTTATGCCCGTCAGCAGGCCTGGAAATTCTTTACTTTTCATTTTGGGTCCTTATTTCATTTTTCAGCATCTGAATGTTTTTCAGGTGCTTTAAGCAGCAAACAGTTGAACCTGAGTAGAGAATGTGCCGGATTGCTTTTTTGCAGGTCCCTGTATTTTATGTTTGTTGCATTAAATCATAAGCATCTATGGAAAAAAATACAAGGGATAAGCGGCTGTTAAAAAATTTGCTTGACATTTAGAAGATGATATTGAAAATCAGTGCTTCAATCATTTTTTCAGATTTCTGATAATTTCTGTAACTATTCAGCAAGATCGAATAAGAAAACCTGGACCCTGGATCTGGTCCGGGGT
>JAWOGL010000064.1:0-3856 GCA_046496945.1 Desulfonatronovibrio sp. | reverse complement strand
TGATATATACCAGATATAAATCAAAACAATCAGGAGGCAAAAACAGGTGTTTGAGGGCCTTGACTCTTCTGCCTGCCGGTCACCTGGCCATTATCCTGCGTCTGACTGATCTCGCCCTGTCTTGAAACTACAATCTCCTGCATTGGAATATCTTTGCCTGAAATAACAACAGCCTGCCTGACAATTCTGGCCAGCCCGGCGCAGCAGGGAACTTCCATGGACAGCACTGTCACACTTTTTATATGCGCCTGTTTAAAAATTTCCACAAAACGCTCTGTATAGTCCCTGGTGTCATCAAACTTGGGACACCCCAGCATGATCACTTTTCCAGGCAAAAGGTCCTGGTGCAGGGAAGGATAGCTGACCGGAGCGCAGTCAGCTGCTATCAGCAGGTCAGCCCCTTTGAGAAACGGGGCATGAGGTGGAATAAGACGAATCTGGACCGGCCAGTTCGTCAGGGCCGAACCCGCAGGTTCCGCTTTCCTGGTGTCCATTCCGCCAGGGGCAGGACTAAATGAAGCCATGGCGGTTCCAGGACATCCGCAGCCAGGTTTAGTCATTTCCTGGTTTTCACCCTGAGCTTCAAGGCTCTGCAGTCGTTCCTGGACCGCGTCTTCATCAAAGGTCTCAGCTTCACGCTTGATCATTATAATGGCTCCCCTGGGGCAATGGCCCAGACACGCGCCCAGACCGTCGCAAAATTTTTCAGCCACCAGTCTGGCCTTGTTGTCAACGATTTCAATAGCACCTTCGGCGCAGCCGGGTACGCAGGCCCCGCATCCATCACACAGATCTTCATCAATTTTCACAATATCTCTGAATTCTTTACTCATTTTCTTTTCTCCTGTATTTTTTATTGCTGTGGGCTGCAATTATTTCGTTTCCGGATGAAAACTATCTAATATTGCGGCCCAGACAAATCCTGTATACAGCTTTCCGGAAAACAAAGACTTGACTTGAATCAAGCGACCACAACTTTTTTTTCAGACTATTTCCCCTGAATGCGTGTATTCATTTTATTACAATCAGACACCCCCTCAGGTTCCCGGGTATAGTCCGGAGAATAATTTTTCCACAATGGCCCAGACAATGATTTACCAGCAGTCTTGTCCCGCCCGGGTAACAATCTTTAACCGGACACCCGGTCTCGGCCTATCATCTCAAATATGAAATGATTCACCCCATAAATGAGAACCATGCATGCCCCGCCTGAAACCCTAACACAAAAAAACAATTAAAACAAATAACTTATGTTAATAATCAGCATGGCACGCTGATTGCTTTACTCTATATGATCAAACTAACAGGAGGAAAACATGTCAATTATGCTCGAAGAGTCCCCGATTATCATGATCGGAGCAGAACGTTCAGGCACAACCCTGGTCATGGCCATGCTGGGCTGTCACCGCAGGATCGCTGTTCCTGAAGTTGTATGGTATTATTCACGGTTTCGTCCTTATCTGCATACTTACGGAGATCTCAATAATGAGGATAATTTCCGGACCCTGGCAAGTGAGATGGTGCACGGACTTAAAACCCCCTACTGGGGCTTACCAGTCAATGTGCGGACCATCGTAGATGAAATTATTGATAATTGCCCGGAACGCAGCTTTGCCGGAATATACTGCGCCATGCATGAATGGTTTGCCAGAAAAAGTGGAAACAAGCCCAGATGGGGCGAAAAAACGCCGTACAATCTTTTTTTTGTGGATTCTATTTTAGAAGATTTTCCCAATGCCCAGTTTATTTTTATTACCCGGGACGGAAGAGACGCCAGTGCGGATTATCTTGAATCCTCATTTGGCCCGACAAATATTTTCTGTGCAGCAGAAATCTGGAAGATGTGTCAGAACGCGGTCAAACCCTGGCGGGAAAAGCTGTCCCCGCTCCAGTGGCTGGACGTGAAATATGAAGAACTGGTCACCAGTCCCAGGGAAGTTCTCCAGGAAATATGCGCCTTTCTGGGAGAAGAATACGACCAGGACATGCTAAATTTTCACCAGACAGACCTGGCCAAAGCCCGGGGGGCCACCCGGGATCATAAACCTCTGGGCCATGCGGTCAGCGACAAATATGTGGGAATTTACAAAGACCTTCTAAGCCTTAAGGAACAAAGAATATTTGCTGCTGTTGCCGGAAAGGAACTGGTTGAATCGGGATATAATCCGGATGTGCAGCCAGAGGTCCTGGATGAGGAACAGATACATAAGTACCGGGAATGGGACAGCAGAATCCGGGCGGCGACTCTGGACGGCCCTGAAGGCCATATAGTTTACGAAAGTTACAATGACTGGCTGATTGATCAAAGGGCTGAAAGAAAGCGCAAGGGCATCTGGACAGACGCGGACGATCCGAAAAATTTTCCAGCGGGAGACCCGGATGAAGAACTGATCATGGGCCAGCGGGCCTGGACCAGGTATAAACAACTGCTTTGCGTTAAAAGACAGTACGCAGGTAAGTCAGCTCTTTAAGATCGTATAGATAAAGACTTTACCTGACAGATTATTTAATCTGTCGAGCTTGCATCTCAAAAACCCTTTTACCAGCGAGAATACGAATGTCCATTATTATTCTGGGGCTTATCGCACTTCTGGTCGGCACGCTTATAGGCTGCGTAGGCGTTGGCGGCATTCTGCTTATCCCGGCCCTGGTTGCATTTTCCGGCATGACCACCCACATGTCCATGGCCACTGCGTTATTCAGTTTTATTTTCACCGGCATCCTGGGGACCTGGCTTTACCAGAGAAAAGGCAGCATTGACTGGAAAATTACCGTTCCTGTCTGTCTGGGAGCTGTTTTCTTCGGATTTCTGGGAGCCATGGTCAACTCGGACATGAATGCGGTCTATCTGAACATAGTTCTGGCCTGCATCATCATTTTTGCCGGAATATATACCTACCGCCCCTATACAGGGGAAGGATTCATGTCCACTGGCAGAATGTCTGCAGGTAAATATCTGATTCTGCTGGGCATAGGCGCGGCGGTGGGTTTTGGCTCAGGACTGACCGGAGTCGGAGGGCCGGTACTTTCCGTACCCATGATGGTGGTTCTGGGGTTTTCCCCTCTCACCGCCATAGCCACCAGCCAGGTCATCCAGATCGTGGCCGCGGTTTCCGGCACTGTAGGCAACCTCAAATTCGGAGGCATTGATTTTGTAGCCGGGGTCTGGATCACGGCAGTACAGCTCGTGGGAGTGGCCATCGGCGCTCATATCGCCCATGGTCCGGGGATAAAATATTTGCGCACCATTGTGGCCATAGTATGCATGCTCGTTGGCGCATTTATACTGATCCGTTCCCTGACAGCCATGGCCTAGCCGGAGAACAGCCAGGAAAGAATAACCTTTTGTACAGTTTAACCACATATAACCACGCAGCTGCTACCTGGATTGAATGTGTTTCAATAGTTTGGTTTACGTTTTTTAACAAATGGGGGAGGGAGTATGAATAATGACAAATCCATTAACACTGCACAAGATGGCAATGGTGTATCTGAACCTTATTTTCGTAAATTAATAAAAATTTTGATTGGTCCCGGGCTTTTGTTCTTTGCGCTTTTACTTCCGTTTCTGGGCCCCATGGAAGCTAGACTCGGGTTCGGAATACTGTTCTGGATGATTTACTGGTGGGTATCCGGAGCTGTGGATTTTAAGATTACAGCGCTGGTTCCTCTGATGGTCGTTGTCTTCTATCCTTTTGTGTCACACGGTGAAGCCCTGGCTTTGTATGTTCACAAACACGCTTTTCTCATAATCGGCGCTTCCATGATCACCTGTTCTTTTGTGGAATGGGATCTGGCCAAAAGAATATCGCTCAGATTCATGATGATGTTCAGCAACCGGGTTCAAGTACAGATG
>JAWOGL010000018.1:0-8227 GCA_046496945.1 Desulfonatronovibrio sp. | reverse complement strand
AGATTGCAGTGAAGGTACTGTCCTGCTGATCATCATTGTCCTGGTCGCGACTGCCGGCAGGGCTGACCCGCAGCAGACGGTATCCGTAATACGGGGTGATGGTCAGGGCGATGAACAGGGAAAAGAGCACGCCCACCGAGGCCCCAACCGGAATGGCCCGCACGTATTGGCCCATTTCTCCGGTAATGAACGCCGTGGGCAGCAGGGTCGCCACCACGAGCAGGTCAGCCAGGATTGTAGGATTACCTACCTCTTTAACAGCTGAGACGGTTAGTTCCCGGCTTTTTTTCCCGGCTTTGTGAAACTGGCGGCTGATGTTTTCCAGCATGACCACCGCGTCATCCGAAAGGATGCCGATGGCCAGAATCATCGCGGCAATGGATACAGGATTCAGGCTGAATCCGAATCTGTGGTAGAAATAGGGCACGATGGCCAGAGACGCCGGCATCATCATGGCAATAATCAGCCCGGCCCGCCAGCCCAGTCCGAGCCCGATAATCAGCACTACCACGATGGTCCCGGTGAGCAACTGCCGAAGAACGCTGTACACCCTTTTCGTGGCGTCCCTGCCGGCATCGTAGGTAATGGTAAGCTGAACATCGGACGGTATCAGGTCGGCCTGCAGAACTTCCATACGCCGGCGAAAATCCTGGGTCACGTCGCTGACATTTCTGCCGGCCAGAGTCGTGACCGCCAGAGACACCGTGGGATAGGCCACGGACTGATCCCGGCGCCAGTGCAGAACCGCCTGGTTCCGAAGCTCGGAACCGTCGCGAATGTCCGCCACGTCTTCAAGACGAACCGGTCCGGCAGCGCCCTTTCCCACCGGAATCCGGGCCAGCACTGCCTGATTGCCGATATCCGTCCCTGCCCGGGCAGCTGTTACCGGCTCCCCTTCCAGAACTCCCACGGGCATACGGCGGGAAACAGCGGCAATAGCCTCTGCAAGCTGGTTCAAATGAATACCGTGCGCGGCCAGGTCTTCAGGGCGGGGCAGAACTTCCATGGCCCGCTTTTCTCCCCCGTGCAGGGAAATATTTCGCACTCCGGGCACGGACTCCAGGCGGGCTGCCACTTCAGCAGCCATCTGTTCAAGCTCCCGGGGGGAACGGGTTTTGCTGTCCAGACTGGCCACGAACATCACCAGACGCTGCTCGCCAAAGGTTTCGATGCGCGCCGGACCAGCGGCAACAGGCAAAAGCGCGGCGTTGGCCTCGAAGATTTCCTGAAGTTCGGCATAGGCCGCTGGTTCATCGGTGCCCGGTTCGAACTCCACCATCAGCAGGGCTGCATTCTCCGTGCTGCTGCTGCGCACTTCGGTCACGGACGAAAGCTGGCGAATCCACGTTCCAGCGCGACGGGCCAGCTGTTCATCCACCTGTTCCACCCCTCCACCGGGCCAGGGAATCACAACCATGGCTGTGGGCACGTCAATATCCGGCCGATCTTCCCGGGGTGTGACCAGCAGACCATAACCGCCCAGCATCAGGCTGGCGATGACCAGTAACGGAACCAGCGGAGAGTCCATCAAACGATGGGCGATCCATCCGGCCAGACCAGGTTGAGCCATCAGTGAGGCCACTCCCCGGGCCTCACCAGCTGACCGTCGCGCATCTCCAGGGAAGGATCAAGCACAACCATTTCACCGGCTTCCAGACCCTGCCTAACCGGGAGGAGATCCTGGTCTTCGGTTTCCGGAGCTGTGGTGCTGATCCAGCGCAGCCGCAGTACATATTCGTCATCCATTTCTTCCACTACCAGCACGCTGGTCAGCTGGCCGCGGCGAATCAGGGCGCTTTGGGGAAGGCCGACCAGTTCTCCCTCAGCCACTCTGCTTTCCCGGATCAGAACCTGGACCGCCTGCCCGGGCTGCAGGGTATCCGGAGGATTCTGCAGCAAAAGCCGCAGCGTCTGCCCCACCGCGGCATCGCCCTGGACAGGGATGACGGCCACAAAGGCGGCCTGGACCGGTTGGGCCAGGAGCGGACTGTCCACGGCAAAAGAATCGTCCGGTGAGACGCGGGCGGCAATTTCTCGCGGGACAGGGACATCAATCTGCGTTTCCGAGCGATCCTCAAGGATAAGAACAGGACTGCCCGGACCGACAAACGCGCCTTCGTCCACCACCACTTCCCCGACAAAGCCGGTAAAAGGAGCACTGATACGGGCGTAACTCAGATTGACCCGCTGAATGCGCAGCTCTGACCGGGCCTGCTCCACTCCTGCTTCAAGTTCCCGTTCTCGCACCTGGGCCTCTTCCATACGGTTGCGCGAAATCAGATCCTTTGCATAAAGCCGCTCCAGGCGGCGGACGTTCTTGACGGCATGGTCATGGGCCCGCTGCGCGGCCTGAAGCTGTTCCCCTGCCGCGCGAACAGCAGCCTGGACATCCCGGGATTCAATGATCGCCAGAATCTGACCTTCCTCAACGTAATCCCCGGCCTGGACCTCGATGGATCGCACTGATCCGTTCATCCGCGTGCTCAAAAAGGCCCGGCGCACCGGGCGTATGACGCCGGGAAACTGCCTGCTTAGAGGACTCTGCCAGGGCCGGATCTCGGCCACCTCCACCTGCATCCGTTCCTCCTCCGGCGAAGCAGCAAAGACCTGCTGGGTCAACCGGTCGGATACAGACGGACCACAAGGCAGGGCTAGCAGGAGGGCCTGAAGAATCAGGAAAATCGCCCCCCCGAAAAAATAACGGTCCAAGGCAAAATCACGGATCAAGGTTAATTTACCCCGCATACTCATTAATCCGGAAAGCGTATTTGTCATGGTTCCACTGTCTCTTTGAATTCATAAAATTGCTCCAGCATATCCTTTGCTTCATGTTGGAAAAGTAGGTTCCGTAAGGGGACTGGATTTATCCGCGGCCAGAACACAGAGCAGGCCGGCGGCAACACCCCAGAAAGGAAAGCAGGCTTTTTCCCGGGCATCCCGCGTAAACAGAGGCACGCAGGCGGCAAGATGCTGCCTGAGCCAGTCATAATCGGTTTTTGCCCTGGTCAGAGTGTTTTCATCACCGGCCTGAAGAGCGGCATTGGCGGTAACGCAGAGAAAATGCATAAATTCCAGTTCCACACTCAGATGATCCGACAATTCCGTCCCGGGTTCCAGTCCCCAGCTCTGATAGGTGCACGCAAGATCTGAAATAAAATATGTGCGGGGCCCTGGGTAGGTTTCCGCTCCTGACAGATAGAGTCCGGTATAAGGAGGACACGGAGGCTGGGGCTTGCCCAGATCAAAGGTTGAGGTGTACGCAGCCTGCAGGTTTTCCACGGGCTGATCCCAGAATTCCGCAATCATTGCTGCACTCTCCCGGGAAAAACAAGGCTTTAATTCTTTCCGTGAATCAGGGTAGTACTGCAGAAGAGCATGCCCCAGTTCCTGCCACGCGCCATCAGCCATAATGGTTGCGAATTCCTGCCTCGGATAACCAAAGGCGAAAGCAAGCAGCCTGTAGGCGGCAGCCTGCACCAGCAGGGGGTTGTCATCAGTGATCTTCATAAAAACTCCGGTAAATACTCTTTTGAGAGTTCAATATTCCTGGTTGAAAAGAAATGGTATCTATCCACCATATATTATGGACAGCCACTGAATCTAAGGTCAGTCCCCAGTTCATGTTTCGCCATTGATGCGATGTTTGACCGTCGCAGGTTCCGTTCAGGCAAACCATACACATTTAAAACTGTCGATTTTTTTCCAAAATATGCAAGATTTCCAAGCCAGTATAACATTCTCGGCTAATGGTTTGCCTTAGGGAACCGCGACAGGGAGTTCGTATCAACAGAAATATGAACCGGGGACCGGCCGCTGGCTATGGTGAATAGTTACAATATTTATATTGCTCAGTTGCGTGAGATCAAAAACCTGTTGTCAAAACCATGCCGGTAATTCTTTCCACAAGCAACCCCCGGGGCCGGGCAAGACGAAACATTTCCCTGCCGGGTTCAAGAGTGGTTATCACTGTCCGTCCTATTACCCATCTGCCGTCTTCCCTGAAAGGACGCCAGGTTCTAAGGCCCCACATGGAATGACACATCAAGGGCTCACCGGTTTCCGCGTCCTGACCGATATACAGCCCCACATGCCCGGGCATATATAATATGGTCAGCCAGGGTCGCCCCTGTTGCGCGATTAACTCCTTTTTCCGGGCAGTTGAAAGTCCTTCAAGGGAAATATAGTGCCCGGCCCGGGCCTGGGCTTTTGAATTTCTGGGCAGAAAAATACCGAATCCCCCCAGTACATCCCTGGTCAATGCCGAACAGTCCCTGTTTTCATACAGTCCGCCCCAGCCGTAAGGCTGTCCCATCAGAGAGTTGAGTATGTCTGCAAAAACCGGTTGATAAGGACTGAAGGGTATTTTATGCGCATCAGTTTCAGCTGCCGTGGCCGCAACAATCTCTGCCCGGCCCAGGTGATCCCGTACAGGAACCAGAACCTGCCATCTCTCGTTTTCCTTCTGGTCCTGACTCAACGGAAGAATCATGCCCACCCGTCCGGAGGCAACAAATTGTCCGTCTTCAGTCGTCAGGGGAATATCATCGGAAACAAATCCGATGAGGGGTTTGTCCTGATAATTCTGCAGAAACTTATCGTTGACCATGGCCAGATCCTGCCACCGGATCCAGCCCGCTGCAAAATCTGTTTCCGCCAGAGCCCATTCACCGTCTCTGCTTTCATGAGTAACCAGCACAGGAGTTCCCGCAGGCAACAGGGTATTCTGCATGTAATCAAAAGGAAAGCCTTCTCCGGGTCTGTCCGGACTGTAAAAAACCGGCCTGTGGGTAGGAAGCACCCGCATGGAAGCATGAGTTACTGAAACTGCCGGGATATGAACTGAAGGATAACCCTTGGTATCTGATTTCCGTTCCATTGACTCAATCCATCCAGAAGCAAAGGGAAGATTGTTCTCACCATAAATATCTCTTGCGCCGTAAAGGTCCAGACCCCAGAACACCTCATCAGCGGTAAACTTCGGCTCAGCCCGGTTCCAGGGCATATAAAACCGTTCCAGAAAATCCTGATAAAGCTCTGCCTGTTTTTCGGCATTGATCAGCAGCCGCCCGGGTTCATCATCAATATAATGCCTGGCGTCCTGGGGAAAAGTTTGAATATCGCGGACCATGCCCGGCTGTTTGGGCGCGCACCCGGTAAAAAAAAGCAGAACCGATAATGAGAACCAGATCCAGGCTATGGTCAATGATACTTTCATTTCACCCCCGCAATGCGACAGGAATAATTTTTATTTATAATTACAACAACTTATTTAATAAACTAAATCTATCCTCAACTCTCTTCAACGTAACTATCCACCATATTTTCAAAACTTTTAAAACTATCAATTTCAGTATACTACACCAAATAATGATTTGTTTTACAAAACCGCCACAGGGAATTCGTATCAACAGAAGCATGAACCAGGGATTGGCCGACGGCTATGGTGAATACCCGCTTTTAAGTTTCATTATCCGGTCATACGATTCCGTGATACGGGATTCCGGAATCCTTTCCCGGCGGACCAGCTCCAGGATTATGTCCCTGGCTTTAACCGCAACATCAGGATCATAGACCAGGTTATTGCCGAAAATAATAATATCCGTGCCCGCATTGATAGTTCTTTCCAGGGCTGTTTCCAGGCCGTAATAGTCTCTTATAGCACCCATCTGCATGTCATCGGATATTATTACACCGTCATATCCCATTTGAACTCTCAAGAGATCGTGCAGAACAGGGGATGACAAAGTGGCCGGCCACTCAGAATCCAGGTTTGCATTGAACACATGCGCGGTCATGACCATGTCCACCCCGGGAGAATCAAAAAGCAGGGTGTAAGGCTCCAGCTCCTTCCGGGTCCAGGTATCGGTTACATCGGTGAATCCGTGGTGGGAGTCAGTGGTTGAACTTCCATGACCAGGGAAATGTTTGAGAGCGGTCAGGATATGTTTCTCCCGGTGAGCTGAAATAACTTGACCGGAGTGCAGAGCCACAATTTCCGGATCAGAGGAAAAACTTCGTTCCAGACGACCGATTACCGGATTGTCCGGGTTAACGTTTACATCAACCACCGGAGACAGATTGACATTGAATCCCATATCCTCCAGAGTGGAAGCGGTCCGGGACGCATAATCAAAAGTCAGTTCAGGATCGTTTTGCCGGCCCAGCCAGGCTTGGGAAACTGTGGGAGGAAAGCCGAACTTTTCCTTAAGCCGACCCACCTTGCCGCCCTCCTGGTCCACCGCTATCAAGAGCTTGTCTTCACTGACTGCCTGCAGGTCTGACAACAGCCTTCTGAGCTGTTCCGGCGACTGAACATTGCGCACAGGACTCTGCAAAGCAACATCGTAATCAAAGATTATAACTCCTCCGACCCGGCCTGCTCTAATATCTCTGACTATGGGGCTGTCTTGATCAACGCTCAATCCCCTGAAACCAATCATGAGCATCTGTCCCACCTGCCTGGAAAGCTGGTCATTTTTTCCTGAGTTTCCTCCTCCACAGCCGGCCATGAGGAACAGGGCAGCAATCCCGAAAAAAAGAAATTTGCATATTGCTTTAATCTTCATAATTTTTTAATCCAAGGTAAATAATTATTTTTACGCATAACAAGGACCCTGACATTACATATTTAAATTGTACAACTCTTTTTAACTGACAAACTGAGCTGGACAGATTTTTTTGTTCATAAAAACAAGTCAACAAGGAATTTAAATGAACCCTTATGCCAGTGAATACAGCAGGAAACTGATTTCAGCGCAGACCGCAGCAGCAGCCATTGCCCAGGGCAGCATCATCATCCATGGAGTAACCATTGCTGAACCGCCCGCCCTGCTTAAGGCAATTTCTGACCGTGCCCGGGCCGGAGACCTGCGCGGCGTAACCATCTATTCCTTCAACCCCCAGAAATGCGCTGCAGATACTTATCTGCAGCCGGATCTGGTGGACGTGATTACCGCCAAGTCCTGGTTTTTGAGCCGGGCCACTCGCAAACTGGCCACCGCCGGACTGGTGCAGTTTATTCCCAGCTATCTGCATCAGGTTCCCAAATTCATCCGGGAATATATGAAGGTAGACATATGCGTGACCACGGTTTCCCCTATGGACGCAGCCGGCTTTTTCAGTTTCGGTACTGCCAACGATCTGACAAGCACTGCGGCCAGACAGGCCGACCACCTGATTGTGGAAGTAAACGAAAATATGCCCCGGGTCTTTGGAGATTCCTTGCTTCATGTTTCAGAAGTGGATGCGGTAGTGGAAAATCATGCGCCTTTACTGCAGATTCCAGCGCCTCCCTTCAATCCGCTGGATAAAACCGTCGGCAAATTAATCGCCGAAATCATTCCGGACCGGGCTGTATTGCAACTTGGTATAGGCACTCTGCCCAACGGAATATGCCCTCAGCTTGACGGGCACAAGGATCTGGGGATTCACAGCGAGTTATTCGGCCCCGGCATGATGGACCTGATCGTTAAAGGGGTAGCCACCGGCCGCCACAAATCCCTGCACCCCCGCAAGCACGTATTTTCAGTAGCTTATGGTACAGATGAAGTATTTGCCTTTATGAACGACAATCCCTCCATGGAAAGCTATCCTTCTGATTATGTAATGGATCCGGCCATAATCGCTCGAAACGATCACATGATCGCGGTCAACTCCATCCTGGAAGTAGACCTGAGCGGGCAGTGCAACGCTGAACACCTGGCTGGGTATCAATTCAGCGGCACTGGAGGACAACTGGACTTTGTACGCGGAGCTTACGCAGCCAGAGGAGGGAAATCAATCATGACCCTTTACTCCACTGCCAAAAACGAAACCATCTCCAGGGTCGTTCCAGCCTTGAAAAGCGGCGCAGCCGTAACCACCCCGCGCATGGATGTCCATTATCTGTGTACAGAATACGGTCTGATCAATCTTAAACACAGGTCAATAGGGGAAAGGGCCGAACTGATCATCAGCATAGCCCATCCCGCATTCCGGGACCAACTGACCCGCAGCGCCGAAAAAATGCGCCTGTTCTGATGGTTAATAGAGGACTTTTTCTGCCAGAGGCAGCCAGCTATCAATAGTATCTACTGGAATAAACTTATTATCGCTGAGAGGGCCGATATAAAATATATATCCTTGGGTCAAAGCCAGACAGGCCTGCCTGGAATCATAGCAGCGATAGTGTACAGGAATTTCATCTATTCCCAAAACCTCAGATTCAGTTCCAGATGGTCCTACAATA
>JAWOGL010000005.1:0-8322 GCA_046496945.1 Desulfonatronovibrio sp. | reverse complement strand
AATGTAAACCAGGCTTCCGCGGGCATCCAGGAAGTAAATGAAAACGTGGCTCAGGCTTCTACTGTCAGCGCGGACATGGCCCAGGATATAGTCAAGCTGAGCGATTCTTCATCATCCATAAATGAAAGCAGTAATACAGTTAAAACCAGCTCCCGCACACTCTCAGCCATGGCCGAGGAACTGGAATCTCTTGTAAAAAAATTCAAAGTCCGGTAGGAATTTATTTTTCGCGGCAAAGGGCCTTTTACCCGGAAAAAGCATTGTTGCTGAGGAAGCCCCAGGCTGAATTCAAACTTCAACTTCATTGGGTATGAGCGTAACCATGGAAGAAAAAAAACCCCAAATTCTGGTTGTGGATGACGAAATCATAAACCGGTCCATGCTCAGAAGATTTCTTCAGAACTCAGCAGAAGTAATCGAAGCCCCGGACGGATACGCAGCGCTGGAAGCCGCCACTTCGGACACTGACCTTATCCTGCTTGACCTGGTCATGGAAGGCATTGATGGAATCGAAGTCTGCAAAAAACTTAAAGCCAGCGACCAGACCAGAGAAATCCCCATCATATTCATTTCAGCTGTTGACGACCCTAAAATCAAATCTGAAGGGCTGGAAGCCGGTGGGGTTGATTTTGTCAGCAAACCCTTTGACCGGGCCGAGCTTCTCTCCAGAATAAACACCCATCTGACCATCCGCAGCCAGGCCAGACAATTAAGAAATTACACTGTTGAGCTGGAAAAAGAAGTTCAGGAAAGAACCCGAGAGCTCAAAGATTCTGAAAAAAGATACCGGACTATCTTTGAAGCCAGCAAAAGCGCTATGATCATAGTTGATTCACAGTCCGGAATCATAAACATGGTCAATCAGGAGTTTTGCGATTTAAGCGGTTACCCGAGAGAAGAAATTCAGGATAAAATGACCTTTAAAAACTTTATCCATCCTGATGATCAGTCCAGAGTGGCTGACTATTTTGACAAAATTCACCTTGAACCTGATTCCGTCCCCGGTGAATTTGAACTTATGGCTCTGACCAAAGATGACTCGACCATCATTGTTTTCGCCAAAATGGCCACTGTCCGGGAATGGAACTCCTACGTTATTTCTCTTTTCGATCTGACTGAAAAGAGAAAGGTAGAGGAGCAGCTGAGACAAAAGACATTCTACAGCAGCCTCACCGGTCTTCCCAACAGTGAACTGTTCAGCAACCGCGTGAAAAAAGCATTACAGACTCAGCTTGAAGATCCCGCGTATTTTTACGCGGTCATATTCCTGGATCTGGACAGATTCAAAATCGTCAATGATTCCCTGGGGCTGAAAAAAGGGGATGAACTTATCCGCATAGTGGCCCAGAGAATAGAGCATAACATCCGCAAGAAAGATACTGTAGCTCATTTTGGAGGCGATGACTTTGCCCTGCTCATAGAAGTTTCCGACCTTCCTGAAGCAGCTCTCAGGGCGGAAAGGATAAAGGATCAATTTGCTGAACCATTCAAGATAGAGGGTCAAGAAATTTTTACTTCCTGCTCCATGGGCATAGTCGTGGGTTCAGAACAATACAGTGAACCTGAACAGATACTGCGAGACGCCGACACCGCCCTGCACAGGGCCAAAGCCACCGGGCCGGGAAGTTACATCGTCTTTGATCCGCGCATGCACGCTCAGGTCACTGAGCTTCTGACCCTGGAAACAGAACTGCGCAAGGCCATCAATCAGGAAGAATTTGTTCTTTATTATCAGCCGATAATTAATCTGAGCAACGGACTGATTACCGGTTTTGAATCCCTTATCCGCTGGATACATCCTGACAAGGGCCTGATACCTCCCAATGTTTTTATTCCCATTGCCGAAGAAACAGAGCTTATCATTCCCATAGGCGAATGGGTTCTCCTGACTGCTGCCAGACAGCTTAAGATCTGGCAGGATGATGGTTTTGCCATAACCATGAATATCAATCTTTCCGGAGTTCAGTTCAGGGACAAAGGGCTGCTCAATACCCTGGAAAAAATATTCGCCACAGCAGATGTCAATAACCGCAATATAAATCTGGAGCTCACAGAAAGCGTGGTAATGGATGATGCTGAAAAATCCATTGCGTCTCTGGAAAAAATCAAGAAACTGGGCTTCAGGATTTCAGTGGACGACTTTGGGACAGGATACTCTTCCCTTAATTATCTGCAGCGATTTCCCATTGATTCTCTGAAAATCGACCGCTCCTTTGTTAATATGCTCTCCACCGACAATGGTATGTCCCTGGTCAAGGCCATCCTGGCCATGACTCAAAGCCTGCATCTTAAAGCAGTAGCCGAAGGCATCGAAACCCCTCAGCAGATGTACAGCCTCAGGGCTCTTAATTGCAGCTATGCCCAGGGCTATTATTTTGCCAGACCCATGCCCGCTGATGAAGCCACGGCTTTCCTGCGGGAAACTCCCTATATCAAAGAACTTAAACACTCTTCTCAGGTAGAATATGACTAAAGTAAACACACTTGTGGTAACAGGATATGGAACAAACTGTGAACGCGAAACCGCCCACGCAGCCAGACTGGCCGGAGCGGATAACGTTGACATCTGTTTTTTTTCGGATCTGACATCCGGAAAAACCAGGCTTGATGAATATAATTTTCTTATTTTTCCCGGCGGATTTCTGGATGGCGACGATCTGGGCGCGGCCCAGGCAGCTGCGCTGCGCTGGAGATATTCCAGAAATGAAGACAACACCAGACTCATTGATCAACTGGAGGATTTTTACAAGTCAGGAAAAATCATTCTGGGTATCTGCAATGGCTTCCAGCTTCTGGTCAAGCTGGGCCTCCTTCCCGGAGCGGGGAATAAACCGTTTGAACGTCAGGTAAGTCTCACCCATAACGACTCAGCCAGATTTGAAGACCGCTGGGTACATTTAAAACCCAATCCTGATTCTCCGTGTGTATTCACCAGAGGTTTGGACAATATCTATCTGCCGGTACGCCACGGAGAAGGCAAACTGGTGGTCATAAATGATGAACTCCTGAACCGGCTGGAACAGGAACATCTCATTGCTCTGCAATATATTGATCCCAGAACTAAAGAGCCTACCCAGGAATATCCCTTAAATCCCAATGGCTCACCCCTGGCCATTGCCGGCCTGACTGATCCCACCGGCCGGATCTTTGGCCTAATGCCGCACCCTGAAGCTTTCAATCACGAAACCAACCACCCGGCCTGGACCAGGGGAGCCGGATCCATCCCGGGCATTGAACTTATCGCGGGAGGCATCAGGCATCTGCGTGAATCAGGCACCCAGTAGATCAGTATGGCCCGTCCTCATGCGTGAAGCCCTGAATCAGGCTGAACTCGCCGCGTCTTCCGGGGAAACACCCGTGGGCGCCGTTATTGTTGACGCAAATTCCAAATCAGTCCTGGCCAGGGCCCATAATGAATGCGCGGGCTCAAACGACCCCGCGGCGCACGCTGAGATTCTGGCCCTGCGCCGGGCAGGGAAAAAACTTAAAAATTACCGGCTGCCGGACACGGTCATGGTGGTCACTCTGGAACCCTGCATCATGTGCCTGGGCGCCATGATCCAGGCCAGGATTTCAGGGCTGGTATTCGGTGCCAGAGACCCCAAAGCCGGAGCCATCATTTCACGCCTTGACATATCAGAACTGCACTGGCTAAATCACGGGTTCTGGTTTGTGGACAGAGTGCTGGAAAGTGAATGCGCGGCTCTTCTGCAGGATTTTTTTAAAGAGAAAAGAGCTTGAAACCTTAACAGCGTGTTGAAAAAGTCATTATTTATCTGGCTGTTCAAAAATTCCAAGCGACAGTCCAGCTACCCACTTAGGACACCACTAAAGACTTATGCCTGGATAATACTCACTTAAGTGGGTGCCGGATAAACAATAAAAAAAGTTCCTGGAATCATATTTTTATTACTTTTCAACGTTAAACATTGAACATTGAACGTTGAACATTGAACGTTGAACGTTGAACATTGAACATTGAACTAAACTTATAGCGACAAAGCCAATTGGGAGATTTTCAAAAGCCAGCTAAGGAGAGGTACCGAAGTGGCCGTAACGGGGGCGACTCGAAATCGCCTTGGCGGTTAACCCCGCCACGTGGGTTCGAATCCCACCCTCTCCGCCAATAAACCTGCAGCTGGAAATTCTCTGGGTCTTTTTGCAAAACAATTAAGGATATAGACTGCTTCTGCAAATTTAACCATATATAGAACTGGGAATTAACCTGTCGCATCTCGCAATCCTCTGTGCCAACGATCAAATTCAAACGTTACATCAGAACATTACTCACCAAACAATTCAGCATAAATACTCTCAATCTGGTTAGCTTCTTTCTCTGTCAGCTTACTGAACTCCCTGTTTTTTGCCCGTTTGGACAAAGTGCCCTGGTTTTGTCTTAAGAATCGGAAAAGCAGATTCAGTGTTTGCTCAGGCATATCAATCATAGATTCTACCCGCCTGCAAAAATGATCATAGTTTTGTAGAAATACAGTCTCTTGAGGCAAATCTTTTTCAATGGTCTGAAGAACGCATGCATACAAAAACTCGACATGAGGAGTCGCATCAAAAAAGCGGTAAAAATCAGATGTATCATTGATTACACGGATATTGCCTGATTCAGTGGGTTCCCATTCTACTGAAGGCAAAAGCCTTTTTGAGTAGTCTTCCAGCACACTGCGATACTCTTCGATTCTGTCCAGAATTGCTGCTGAAACCGGAAAGACCGCACCTGGAGGGTTGAATCCATGAGCGGATAGAACATGATGGATAAGATAGCGGTGAATTCGTCCGTTTCCATCTTCAAATGGATGAATGTAAATAAATCCAAAGGTTAGAAGAGCAGCAGCCATGACTGGATCAAGATCTTGGCAGATATTTTGATCAAAATAAATGATGCCTTGAATAAGGAATTTCAGGTCCATGGGGCTGGCACTGATATGCTCAGGCAGGGGCATGCCGGTTTCCCTGTCATGCTCTCCCACAAAACCTCCACCGGTTCTCAAGCCGATATTAACAAATCTTGAATCTCCAATGACAGTCTTTTGCAGTCGCTCCAGCTCATCAATACTTAAAGGATTTCTTCCTGCCTGACCAAGGATCTTTCCCCATCTTTGAATACGGTCATGTGTTGAACGTTCTCCTTCAATAGCATAGCTGGCTTTAGAATCTTTCAACAAAAGAAAAGCTGCTGAGCGGGCCAACACATCTTTAGGCACTGTGGCTACTACTTTTTTTGCCTGTTCAACCAGGTTCATTTGAATGTATTTTTCAATTTCCGGGGTCTTAAAAACCATAGGACAAAACTCAGGACAGCCTGGAAGATTATTGTATACTCTGTGACGCGTTGAAGTTTTTCCTGGTATGGTCCATTGGATTTCCGGGCTGGCAACAGGCACATACCTGCCTGATCCGGCATCGGGCAACGCAAGTTTTTGTCCAAGAAGCCACTCATAAAGAAACCATATCCTTCTGGCATATGCTCCGGTTGGATTGGATTTAACCATATCCTCTACAGAGCCTGGACCTATAGTCAAAAAAATACGTTTAAGAACTGACAGATCCAGGCCCTCGTACTTCAAAGCAAAAACAAGATGGCTAAATACATTTGGCTTTGGCGCGTAACGGGATGTCAGAATCTCCCAGCCCTGATCTTTTATGACAGTGTGTTTTTCGCTGGCAGCATAGAGGATACGCGGCAAAGGGGCTTTGACGGCCAGTGCGTGCAGCAGTGCGCTGTAACCTGCTGGAGTAGCAGGTACTGGAAGTCTTCTATCATGCAGCACACTCACTGGGCCTGAAAAAAGTACTTTTTTCATGAAAATTGATTCTAATTTAAAGTTGCAGATGAAAAAGGATAATCAAACCAAAGATTGATATTGTCAATATGATAATTGTGTTTCTCACCTGCTCCACTGAGAATACATCCTCAGCTGAAGATTGTTCAAATCCCGGGGAGAGACCCGCAGGGAGGCAATTATCAATCATTTCTTTAGTTATCTAGACCTTTGGATAAAGATGGCCAATACGCTTTTCAGCCTGCTCCCGCATCCAGTGTCCATACCTGCGTACATCTTCAGCCGGGCCGCTGGCTCCCGGCCAGTCATTCTTTCCCTGAGGAATACGCATCTGGCGCAGTGGATTTTGGTTTCCTCGATTTTTTAAGCTCCTGGGAGTTCATGCTGCCTTTGGCTTCAGCGATGAAGCAGAGAGGCTTAAGCAATCCTGACTATATAAACGCACCGCTCCAATTCATGAATGGTTGGCACTCCTTGGGCTGATATTTACAGAAACCTCAAACCTTAGAGCTGCCTTTTTGATGGCAAAACAGGTGTTCTAAGGCTGAAAAACAATCACAATCAAGGCTTTTTCATTTTTAAATCAATGCCTTGAATCGGTCCGACCCCGTAAAAGTACCCGTAAAACGTATGTTTTTTCTTGACTTTTCATGTATTCATGCAATATTAAAACATAACATTTAAGTTCAGGGGGGTTTTATGACTACCATAAAAACAGTTGGAAGCAGCGGACAGATTTCCATCGGGAAAAAATTTGCTGGCCAAACCGTCATGCTGGATGAGATCGACACAGGGGTCTGGATTGTAAAATTGGGCCGATTTATTCCTGATAATGAACAGTGGCTTCATCAACCGGGTGTTCAGGATGAACTTAAAGAGTCAATTGCCTGGACAGAAGAAAATCCTCCAAGAGATACTGACTTGGAAGAGCTGGAAGCCCGAATAAAACAATGAACTCCCAATCAGACCAGAACATAAGATTGGACTTGAACAATCCCATTTTCCAAAGACAGCTTTTTAAACTGTCCAAAAAAGATCAGCGAAGCATTCTCAACACATTGCGGAAATTAGCAGATATGACATGGCAGCAGGTATACTCGGATAGTGGTCTGAACTGGGAACTTATCCTGTCACAGAAAGGACCGGACGGAGTTAAGTTATACAGCTTTCGGATCAGCAGAGGATTTCGTGGGGTGGCTTTTCGGGACAGACAATGGTTCCGCCTGTTATCTCTGCATCCGGATCATGATTCTGCTTATTATTAGGACAGGAGGAAACCACTCTCCGAGTTGTACGCCGCCTCATTGATAACTGATACCTGATTCACCAACCCCTCAATCCCCTAATCCCTCAATTTTCACCCCGCCTGCCGGGCCTGCCCCGTGAAATTCCAGCCCCGCCTGCCTTGTGAAACCCATGGCCCGTTAAACACCTGCCTGGTGAAATAGACCGAGGGTCTCTGTCGCAGACAGGTTTCACTGGGTGTACCTCCTTTCAGTATACTGGGGTCTTATTATTTCACTGGGGCAATGCGCGTAATGGGTAATCCTGGATTACTCATGTCAGGCAATGTCCGGTATGGGTAGGGTTGGAGCAACAAGAATATCCAGATATTCAAAGAGCTGCCTTTTTTTGCGAGCCTTAACTTTGCCGTAAAAACCCCAGCCATTCATGGGGATGCTGTAAGCGGACAGTCCCCAAGCCTGGTGCCGGCAATCTCCACCGATGGCCCCCTGAATGCTTACGATTTGCCAGATGTATCCCGAAATCAAATTTTGCTTAGCTCTCCCCATACGGTATAAGCTCTCAGGCTATCCGCTCACTTCTCCATGAGGGCTAAAAGGACGAGGTGTCAGCCAGGTCCGACGAGTCCGACAGGTCTGAGGTTTCAGACAGGCCAGACGAGCCCGACATACCCTGAACCTGCACCCCCGGAGTCCATGGGGCCACAGGTTCCCTGACTCCTCCCTGCCCGGTCCCGGACCAGGCAGGGAGGAGTCAGGAGTCAGGGGTCCCAAAGCCCAGCGACCATTTCCGCCTTTGCCTGAAATTTCTTGTTTTTTGTGACAGGATTTCAACGGTAAGTCACTAAACTCTTACATGATTTGCATCTTCTCCAGTTCTCTTCTATAAGATTGGGATATCCAATTTGATATCATTCTTGTCAGGCTTCATACTTTACCTCACCACCTCCAGGAGCTTCTCAAAGCAGTCAATCACTCCATACTAAACTGTGCTGTTGCTGATTTTTTCAAAATGTTTTCTGGCACAGTGGATTTTGGCTTCCTCGATTTTTTAAGCTTTTGGGAGTTCATGCTGCCCTTGGTTTCAGCGATGAAGCAGAGATGCTTAAGCAATCCTGACTATATAAACGCACCGATCCAATTCATGAATGGTTGGCACTCCTTGGGCTGATATTTACAGAAACCTCAAACCTTAGAGCTGCCTTTTTGATGGCAAAACAGGTGTTCTAAGGCTGAAAAACAATCACAATCAAGGCTTTTTCATTTTTAAATCAATGCCTTGA
>JAWOGL010000002.1:0-13629 GCA_046496945.1 Desulfonatronovibrio sp. | reverse complement strand
CACTACGTGACTATTTGGAACGCAGGTGGGTGTTGGATCAAGATTGGCTGGACAGGCTGGAACGGTTGGAGTCTGGCGAATAAAGTTTAAGTTTAAAGAGATAGGTGAACATATAGGGCAGGGTCAACTTAATGACCCTGCCCTATATGCTTTCTTCAGAGGTAGTGGAAAAACTCTCCAGGATCAGACCGGTGACCCTGGGCCAGGCAGGCAGGATTTCGGGAGTCACTCCGGCTGCCCTGTCCAGTCTGGAGGTCTTTGTCAAAGCCTCCCGAAGAAAGCTAGGCAGGGTTAAATGATTACGCGGGCACTTTTCTCCGGTTTTTTCATGAGAAGATTTCCGGCAATTTTTATCTTGCCGGATCCATGTTATTCAGTACGATTTTTTGTGTTTTTCATTTCTGACTCTTGTCTTGCGCCAAAGTTTTAAATAATATAACTGTTCAACATATATTATTATCAGCCGATAAGTTTAAGGCCGGCCTTGAGGCTCAATGTAGAATATTGTGCAAAGCTTCCTTTTATGTGAGACTGTGTACTCAATGCAGTGAATAGTTCGGATAGCGCAAAGTCCTTTTCAGATCCAAACATATTAAAAAAATGAATCAGCAATTCTGGCCTCAGATAAGTTACAGTTTTCAGGACATGCTCATGCAAAGTTCGGGATTTATCCTGCTTTATCTGGTGCTTTTGTCTGTGGCCCTGGTCAGCCTGTTTTATTTTGTAAAAAAACGACTGAGTGCCGGTCGTGAATCCGGAGCGCAAAGCTTTTTTAAGATTAGCTCGGATGCTCAAATAGAAAGAATCCTTGATTCAGCACTGCAGTATAACAGCCGGTTTGATTTGCACCTCAGTGAACAAAAAAGGGAGATTTTCTGTTTTTTCAAGGGACGCGACAGAGGTTATTTACTGCTGGAACCTCCTTCTCAGATGAAAATCCCCCCTAAAATTGCCGGCAGAGAAGTTGAGGTTTTTTTTAAAGTCAAGCCTCAGGGAGATAAGCTTACTTTTTATAAATTTAAATCCCTTATTAGTGAAATTGTAGCAGAGGACAATTACCAGCTGATAAAATTGAGCATGCCTGAAGTTCTGGAAATGGATCAGAAAAGGCAGCATCTCAGACTGGAACCTCCTTTGGGCCATATTAGAAAGATTGAGGTCAGAAAAGTATCTCATGACAGAAAAGGAAATTATCATAAACATATCGGTAATTTTGGCAAGCCTTACTGGTCTTATCAGGCAGGAGATGAGAACCCTCCCATTCATCTGATGGATATCTCTGGAGGTGGCGTCAGACTAAAAGTTTCCACGTATGAGAGCAGGGTGGATAAGGATTTCATCAAAGAAAATCCCAAATTGTTAATATCTCTGGTTTTTCTTTATGATCAAAACGATCCTGGCAGTGCGGAGTATTTTCACCTCATCGGCCGGGTAAAAAAAGAATATTATGATGGTTTCGGCAATCATGTACTTGGACTGCAGTTTGAGTATCAGGCGGTTTTTGACCCGGATAAAAAGGTGATTACCGGCTGGAAGCAAGTCGAACCTGAAGAAGGGGTTGAAGATCTTTCCACCTGGGTGGTTAAAACTCACCTTAAGTTGTTTCGGGAAAAGGGTTTGACCCAATAGCAGTTTATAGAAGAGGTCTGTTCTTTTTGAATTTCTCGGATAATTGATAAGATTCAAGTTAACAGTGTGTTGAAAACAACAACAGGAGGCAGAGGTTTTGGAAGAGGGATCTGAAAACAGGTTCTGGTCGGTTTTGCGTAAGATTTTCGGTTCACGGTGCGACGTTCCCCTGGAGGAAATTATCCGGGAAGCCAGAGCAGAAGGAGAGCTTAAAAACGACGAATTTCTGATGCTGCTCAATGTTCTCAGGCTTAGCGATAAACAGGCTGTAGAGATTATGGTTCCAAGAACTGATCTTGTCTGCTGTGAAACAGAAGACTCCATGAGCGATGTGGCCCGGACTATAATTGAAAGTGGACATTCGCGCATACCCATTTACCGGGAAAACCGGGATCATATTGTCGGCCTGGTTCATGCCAAGGATCTCCTGAGCTTTTTTCTTTCCGGCGAAGAAGTGCCCCTGAGCACGATCATGCGCAGTCCTTACTTTATTCCGGAGACCAAGAATATCCGGGAAGTTCTGCTTGAATTTCAAAACACAAATATTCATATGGCCATTGTTCTGGATGAGTACGGGGGAACCTCCGGAGTAGTTACTCTTGAAGATGTGCTTGAGGAAATAGTCGGAGAAATAGAAGATGAGTACGATCCCCCAAAGCCCCAGGAGATACAGGTTCAGGAGGACGGTTCATTTTATGTGTCCGGCCGTGTCTCCCTGGATGAACTCAAAGATGAGGTCGGCATAGAGATAGATTCTGAACAGGTAGAAACCATTGGCGGTTATGTCTGTCACCTGGCAGGGAAAGTACCCCAGAAGGATGAAGAATTTTCAGACGGGGTTTTTCGTTATATCGTCATGGAGGCCGACGCAAAACATGTCCAATGGGTGGCCATAATCCCTGTTGTTCAATGATTTCCGGAAATATTCAGCGCCAATACTTTTTCCCCCTTGCTGTTTTTTATTGCGTGGGCGGGTTGTTTTTCGGGTTTGCCAATCCGTTTTTTCATTTTCCCCCTTTGATTTTTGTTTTTTTTCTGGGCCTTAACCTGATATCTTTGAATTCTGATTCAGCCGGACATGCGTTTGGCAGGGCCTGGCTGGCTTCAGGCCTGGCTTTTTCCGCCTGTTTTTACTGGGTGATAATTCCGGTGAATGTCTATGGTGGTTTCCCCCTGTTTCTGGCATTGTTCTGCCCTTTACTCCTGGGTTTTTATATAGGGATTTACAGCGCCTTATACGCGGTTTTTGTCTATACGGTAAGGAGCAGTTTCAGCTGGATCTGGCTGGGAGTATGCGGAGGCTGTGTCTGGGCCGGGCTTGAATTTGCCCGGGAATATATTCTGACAGGTATTCCCTGGTTCGTGGCTGCCCAGTCGTTTGCGGTGTGGCCTGAATCCATCCAGTCGGTAAGTATAGTGGGCAGTTACGGCCTGGCCATGTTAATGGCCACTTGCGGAATATGGTTAAGCCTTAAAAGTGTCAGGTCAATACTTTGCGCTGCTGTGGTTTTGCTGCTGGTTCTGGGGTACGGCTTTGTGCTTCCGGAGCAGAAACAGGATTTAACAGGTGTTGATATCCTTGCTGTCCAGGGCAATATTGACCAGGATCTTAAATGGGAGCAGCCTGTTCAGCTTCTGACTGTACAGAAATATATGGATCTGACCATGGATGGAGTGGCAGGCAGTAAACCGGACCTGGTTGTCTGGCCGGAAACAGCTCTTCCTTTTTATCTTCAGGAGCCCACTGAACTCGCCGGAAAAGTCAGGGATTTTGTCCGGGAACATTCATTAAATTTAATTACCGGTTCTCCTGCTTACCGCCTTGATGAAGATGGTGTTGATTATACCCTGTATAACCGGGCCTACTGGATATCTGAGAGTGGATTTATTCACGATTATTATGATAAGGAACGTCTGGTCCCCTTTGGAGAATATGTTCCTCTGAGCAGGTATATTCCTTTTGTGGATAAGCTGGTGCAGGGAGAACTGGATTTTTCGTCGGGAACGGCTAAATCTTCATTGAGAAAAGGCGATCTTGCATTGGGAGTGCTCATCTGCTACGAAATAATATTTCCAGGCCTGGTCCTGAACCGCGTTGAACAGGGCGCAAATATTATTTTAAATATATCCAATGACGCCTGGTTCGGCAGTACATCCGCTCCTGTCCAGCATCTTCATCTAAGTGTGCTCAGGGCAGTGGAACAGAACCGATACATAGTCAGAGCCACCAATACCGGCATATCCGCTTTTATTGATCCGGAAGGTAAAGTTTACCGTCAGTCAAGTCTGTTTGAAGATACCAGTGTTCGCGGCACCGCCGGGCTGGTGGAGGCAAATTCAATTTATTACCATGTTCATCAGGCAGTTATTTATTTGCTTCTGGCAGGGGCAATAATTGCCCTTTGCCTGCACACATATAAAAAGAGAAAATTCAGTACATGATACAGTATTCAGATCTAAAAACACAATCAGATAAAATCCTGGAACGTTTTGCCGCTTTATGGGGGCGTCTTTGACCTTGAAGGGAAAAAAGTCAGACTGGAAGAAATCGAACATGAGTTGTCCCGGCCCGGAGTGTGGGATAATCCTGAAAGTCTGACTCCTGTGCTCAAGGAAAAAAGCACTCTTGAAGAAGATATTTCCAAATTTACTGAACTGGATAAGATGCATCAGGATGTTCTTGAATGGCTGGCCTTTGCGGAAGATGAGCCGACTGTTGATATCCTGGGGGCACTTAAGGACAATCTTGATTCTTTCCGCAAAAAGCTGGAAAAAATAGAACTTGAAGCTTTTATGAGTGGCAAGAACGACAAGAATCCGGCAATACTTGAAATTCATCCCGGAGCAGGAGGCACCGAAGCTCAGGACTGGGCTGAAATGCTTCTGCGCATGTACATGAGATGGGCTGAAAATAACGGATATCAGGCTGAATATCTTGATTATATTCAAGGTGATGAAGCCGGGATAAAAAGCGTCACCCTGCAGGTAAACGGCGACTATGCCTATGGTCAGCTTAAAGGGGAACGGGGAATTCACAGGCTTATCCGCATTTCACCCTATGACGCGTCAGGGCGCAGGCATACTTCATTCGCGTCTGTGGATGTTTATCCGCAGGTGCTTGACGACATAAATATAGATGTCAGAGAAGAAGACCTGCGGGTAGATGTGTTTAAGGCCAGCGGTCCGGGCGGGCAGCATGTAAATAAAACCAGCTCAGCCATAAGAATAACTCATTTCCCTTCCGGTATAGTGGTTCAGTGCCAGAGTGAAAGATCTCAGAGAAGAAACCGGGAATCTGCCATGAAAATTCTCAAAGCCAAACTTTATGACAGGGAAGTGGAAAAAATTGAGGAAGAAAGACAGGAGAAGTATGCCGCCAAAGATGCCATTGCCTGGGGGAGCCAGATCAGAACCTATACTTTGCAACCGTATCGTCTGGTGAAGGATCATAGATCAAATACCGAGGTTGGAGATGTGGAAGCTGTGCTGGATGGTAATATTAATCCCTTAATTCAGGGTTTTCTTTTGAGTAGCCATGGTTAGTGAAAATAAAAATCCGGACCAGATCCATAAGTTGATGCAGGAACTGCGTCTTCTGGAAAAATCCCTGCATGATCATGCAGCTGTCAGTGAATCCCCTGTAACGGATAAAAGTGTGGCCCTGGTAAAAATTTTCAAGGGACTGACCGAAGAAAGAATGCGCAGCATTATTTCAGAGAATCAAATCGATCCTTCCTGGATGCCTTTGTCTTTGAACGGACAAAAATTCAACACGGTACTTAAGCTTCTTGATACCATAGAAAATCTTTCCCTGGCCAGAGACAGGGATTCATTAACAGGGTTGTATAACCGTGGTTTTTTCCAGCGGGTACTGGAAAGAGAGATGGAAAAATCATATACCTACAAGGTTCCTTTGACCCTTGCCATGATGGATATAGATGATTTTAAAGTGATTAATGATACCCATGGCCATGTCTGCGGGGATGAGGTCCTGAAAAAACTGGCGGATATACTTATGTCGCAGATTAGAAGCGGAGATTATGTCGCCCGTTTCGGCGGAGAAGAGTTCGCCCTTATCCTTCCAGGCACCTCCAAAATAAATGCTTTGCCCCTGCTGGAAAGGATCCTGAAAAAAGTCAGCCAGGATTTTGTTTCCTGCAGCGTGAACAATGAAAAAATATACTACACTCTTTCAATAGGGTCAGCGACTTATCGGGGCAGGGCTGTTCTCCGGCCTGAAGAACTCCTTTCCCAGGCGGACAGGGAGCTGTACAAAGTCAAGGACAGCGGCAAAAATTCAGTCAGCGCTGTGTCAGCACATGAAACAATTGACGAAACATCAATGGTTATGCGGGATGAAAAAGATTTCCTGCTGAAAGGATGAATATGGAAAGTCGGAACAGAACACTCAGTCTATCAATATTGAGCGGAAAAGGAGGCGTGGGCAAAACCAATATAGCCCTTAACCTTGCCTTTGCATTGCACCGCATGTCTCAGAACACCCTTCTGGTGGACTGCGATCTTGGCCTGGCCAACCTCGACGTAATGCTGGGCATCTCTCCCGAGGGCAGCCTTCATGACATTCTTAAAACTGATGCCCGGGCCGAGGATATATTATATAATCTTGGAGAAAGGGGGATTGACCTGATTCCGGCCGCCTCCGGGGTTACGGATGTTATTGATCTGGATGAGGACCAGCAGGATATGGTAGCCCGCAGACTGGGCAGTGTTATGAAGAGGTATAATTTTTTGATCCTGGATATAGGGGCTGGTATCAGCAATATTGTTCAGTCTTTCGCCGCCATGACCCATCACCGAATTGTTGTTATTACACCGGAGCCTACCTCCCTGACTGACGGATACGCTTTGATCAAGGTTCTATCCACCCGCAAGCATATTGATAACTTTCATATACTGGTGAATATGGTTGTCTCAGAACATGAGGCCAGACTTGGATTTGAGAGAATAAGAGCTGCTTGTGACAAGTTTCTTGGAATTAAGGTTAATTATCTGGGTTTTGTACATCAGGACGAAGTGGTTCCTGAATCTGTTCGCAGCCAGAAGCCGTTTGTGCGCGGCAATGGAAAGTCGGTGGCGGCCAGGGATATCGAAGTAATTGCCGGACGTCTTGCTGATCTTAGAAATGTTTCACTGGATAAGATTGCATCGACTTCACCTCTTAAGCTGGGCAACCAGAATCCAAATTAGTCTGGTTATTCATCGGCCGGTTCCTGGTTCGTGTACCTGATTAACAGATATTCAATTTTATCGTATTCTTTCACAAATATTTTTATTTATTGGCTTTTTGGAAAGAATTTCTCCTTGGAAGATAATTAGTGGGTACTTATCTGATTTTACTGCATTTTCTTTGTTCCAGGGCTTTTAAACCATAATCCTTATATTTCAAAAAATTACTTGATTTTACTTTTAATTTAGGGATATACAAATTATTATCTTTTATGTGCGCGGCTCTTTAAACCAAGGAGAAAAATCATGAATAAAAGCGAACTTATCAGAAGCCTGGCCGAGGAGAGAGATATCAGTATTGATGAAGCTACGGATATCGTGAGTGTTTTTTTTGATTCCATGAAGGAAGCGTTGAAAAACGGCGACCGGGTAGAAATCCGGGGTTTCGGCAGTTTCAAGATAAAAGAATACAAGCCTTATCAGGGCAGAAATCCAAAAACAGGTGAAGTCGTTGATGTTTCTCCTAAAAAACTGCCTTTTTTCCGTGCGGGAAAAGAACTCAAAGACTATTTGAACAGTTAGCATGTATCAGCTGCGTTGCTGATGCAGACAGAGCTAGAAAAAAAACTACGCAGGTGATTTCAGATATGCAGGATATTTCCTCAGCTGTCACGTTTTATAAAATGCAGGGCAGCGGTAATGATTTTATTTTATTTGACAATACCAGCCTCAAACTGCCTGTTCAGAAAATGTCCAGGTGGGCTGAAGCGTTATGCCGCAGAGGGTTTGCTGTTGGCGCGGACGGTTTGATATTTCTGGATTCACCAGGCAGAGCTGATCTTGATTTTATATGGCATTTTTTTAATTCCGACGGTTCCAGAGCGGAAATGTGCGGCAACGGCTCAAGGTGCGCGTCTCTGCTGGCAGATAAAATTGGTCTGGCCGGTAAAAAAATGACTTTCGGCACTGACGCGGGGCCAATTAAAGCGTGGGTCCTGGAAGATGATCTGGTTAAAGTGCAGCTCACCTCACCAAAAGATATAAGAACAGATCTTTCATTGATCCTTGAAGATGGAGAACATATCCATATTCATCATTTGAACACAGGTGTGCCTCACGCAGTGATGGTTTGTGACGATGTTGAAAATGTTGATATTGTCAGAACCGGCAAATCTATTCGCTGTCACAATGAGTTTTCCCCAGCTGGAACAAATGTCAATTTTATTCAAATTCTGGATAAAAACTCTATATATTTGAGGACTTATGAACGTGGTGTAGAGGATGAGACCTTTGCCTGCGGCACCGGAGCGGCAGCATCAGTCGTTGCCGGGGTTGATTCCGGGCTTCTTGAGTCGCCTGTGAAGGTAACGACCTCAGGAGGTGAAGAACTGCTTATTGATTATTCCGGCGATGAAGTTTTTTTGACTGGCAAGGCAATTATTGTTTATAAAGCTGAACTACTGAGAAGAACATTTGGTCTGTAATAATCCTGCTTCTTTTCTTCAGGTTTGACCATTTCCAAACATAGTTTTCAAGGAGGATTATAAATGTTGTATAAAGGTGCTTTCACAGCTCTGGTTACCCCTTATAAGAACAACACAATTGACGAGCAGGCTTACCGCGATTTTATCGAATGGCAGCTTGAGCAGGGCATAGATGGAGTTGTTCCCTGCGGGACCACCGGCGAGTCTGCCACCTTGTCTCACGAGGAACATAAAAAGGTGATCAGCATTTGTGTTGATCAGGTTAAAGGAAGGGTTCCGGTTATTGCCGGAGCCGGTTCAAACAGTACCAGCGAGGCCATTGATCTGACCAGATACGCCAAGGAGGCCGGGGCGGACGCCGCTCTTCTTATTACGCCCTACTATAACAAACCCACCCCTGAGGGAGTACTGGCCCATTTTAAGGCTATAGCTTCGGAAGTCTCCATTCCCTTTTTTATTTATAATGTGCCGGGCCGTACATCACTAAATGTTATGCCCTGGACTGTAGCCCGGATTTTCAGGGAGGTTCCCGAAGCCATTGGCATAAAAGAAGCCACCGGCAATCTTAAACAGGTTTCAGAAGTGGTGGAGGAATGCGGGCCCGACTTTGTCGTGCTTTCAGGGGATGACTTTACGGTTCTGCCTCTTTTGTCTGTTGGAGGGCAGGGGGTTATATCTGTTGTTTCCAATATTGTCCCGGCAAAGATGCATTCCATGTGCAAGGCTTACTCAGAAAAAGATCTTGAGGGGGCAAAGAGACTGCACCTGGAAATGGCGCCTCTTTGCAGAGCAATGTTTATGGAAACCAATCCCAGCCCGGTGAAGACTTCCCTGTCCCTGATGGGAAAAATGAATAAAGAGTTTCGGCTGCCCATGGTTCCCATGCTGCCGGAGAATGAAGAAAAGTTGAAAACACTGCTCAGTTCAAACGCTCTTATTTAATTACACTATCGAGGATTAAAATGACTCTGGATATTCAGACAGTTCGGCAGACCGCCAGGAAAAAGCTCAAAGGATATTGCCGGGTGTGTCCTGTATGCGACGGCAAAGCCTGCTCGGGTGAAGTGCCTGGAATGGGTGGCACAGGAACGGGCAACTCTTTTCAGGCTAATCTGGATGCCCTGTCCAGTTACCTTTTTCGCCTGAAAGCTGTTCATGAGGTGAAAGATCCTGATCTGACCATGACATTGTGGGGCCATAAGCTTTCCTTGCCGGTGATGGCCGCTCCCATGACCGGGACCACTTACAACATGGGAGGCGGGCTTTCCGAGGAAAAATTTGTATCATATATAGTCTCCGGAGCCATTGATGCCGGAAGTCTGGCATTTACAGGAGACGGAGCAGATCCGGCCATGTTTGACAGCGGATTAAAGGCCATACAGGAAAACACAGGCCGGGGTGTAGCTATTGTTAAGCCCAGAGCTCAGACAGAAATTATTGCCAGAATTAAATCAGCTGAAAAGGCCGGGGCAATTGCAGTGGGAATAGACATTGACGGAGCCGGCCTGGTAACCATGGCTCAGATGGGCCAGGCTGTAGGTCCCAAGTCTGTTGAGGAGATCCGTGAACTTGTTGAATGTACGGACCTGCCGTTTGTACTCAAGGGAGTAATGACTCCTGAGGATGCCCAGAGCGCTCTGGAAGCCGGAGCTGCAGCTATTGTGGTTTCCAATCATGGAGGCCGGGTACTGGACTCAACCCCGGGATCGGCTCTTGTTCTTCCGGAAATATCAGCCCAGGTTCGGGGCAAAATGCTTATACTTGCTGATGGAGGAGTCCGGAGCGGTGGAGATGTTTTAAAGCTTCTCGCCCTGGGCGCTGATGGGGTCCTGCTCGGTCGTCCTCTGATTGTGGGAGCTTTTGGAGGAGGCAGGGAAGGAGTCAGTCTGATGCTCGAGAAGATGAGCCAGGAACTTTTGCAGGCCATGCTTCTTACCGGTACCCCGGGTGTCGGCAGGGTCAGTCCGGGTATTGTTCAGCGACAATAGACGTTTATTGTTTTCCTGCTTTTTTTGTTGTCTTCTATGAATTGTCTTCCAGAAGCAAAACCTCGTCTTTTCCGTCTCTTTCCAAAGTCAGAACGTCTACCTTTTCTTTCAGGGATGTTGCGATAATTTTACCTGTAAAGTCGGCATGAATGGGCAGTTCTCTGTGCCCGCGGTCTATCAGCACCATTAGTTTGATGCTTTTAGGTCTTCCAAAGTCGAGCAGGGCTTCCAGGGCGGACCTTACTGTCCGTCCGGTAAAAAGAACATCATCAACCAGAATTAAAGATTTTCCGGTGATGGAAAAGGTGATTTCAGTATTGTTGATTATCGGAGCGGCGGATAGATTAGTCCAGTCATCCCGGTAAAGATTTATATCCAGCTTGCCCATGCGTATTTTTTGTCCAACCTTGTTTTCAATCATTGTTTTCATTCTTGAAGCCAGATCTACTCCTCTTCTCTGGATTCCGATGAGGGCCAGGTCAGTGGTGTCCGGAACCTGTTCAAGTATTTCGTAAGTGATCCTTTCCAGGGTTTTTTGCATTTCCCGGGCATTAAGGATAGTTTTATTGTTCATGGTTTTCTCCTTGACATGAATCTTAATAATTAAAAATATATCTGATCCCCAGGGATTGCAAGCCTGTTTGATGAGTTATTTTACAAGGGCTGATTTCAATATTTCAAGTCTGAATTTTTGCCGGAATCATTATCCAAGGAAAATAGATTATGAGTACACACAGATTAGATTTTAAGATACAGGGCATGACCTGCGCTTCATGTGTGGCCAGAGTTGAAAGAGCAGTGGCCTGGGTGCCGGGTGTTGAAAAAGTCAATGTCAACCTTGCCAACGAAACCATGTATGTACAGGCCGGAAGTGAAGTCAGTTTAGACGCGGTGCTGGATGCGGTAAAGAAGTCCGGGTATGAAGCTTCTTATAAGGATGATTCTGAAAAAAATATCAGATTCAAGGTAAAAGGCATGACCTGTTCAGCCTGCTCAGCCAGGGTGGAAAAGATCTTGAAAAAACAGGAGGGAGTGCTGGACGCTTCTGTTAACCTGGCTGGTGAGACAGCTCTGGTGAGAACCGGTCCTGATGCCAGTGTCCAGGAAATGAGCCGGGCTGTTGAAAAAGCAGGCTTTGAACTGGAAATACTGGAGCAAAAGTCTTCATCTTATGATGAGGACATGGCAGTGAGATTGAGGAAAATGCGCGACAGGGTAGTCCTGGCCATGATTTTTGCGGTTCCTCTGCTGGTAGTCTCCATGGGTGATATGGTCGGCATTCCATTGCCCGGATTAATCAGCCCGCATACGGAACCTTTGCATTTTGCCTTGATTCAGTTGCTGCTTACTCTGCCCATTGTCTGGTCTGGAAGGTATTTTTACGTGTACGGATTCAAGAATCTGTTTCAGCTTGCCCCTAATATGGATTCGCTCATTGCTGTAGGCACCGGCGCGGCCCTGGTTTACAGCACCTGGAATCTTATGGAAATAGTTCTGGGATATATGCCTCATGAAAAGGCCATGGATTTATATTTTGAATCGGCCGCGGTAATTATTACCATGATACTACTGGGCAAGTTTCTGGAGCAGCGAGCCAAGACCAGGACTTCGGATGCTATCAGGCAGCTTATAAAACTGCGTCCTGACAAGGCGGTGGTCCTGGACGGAGAGGAACAGAAAACCATAAATGTAGAAGACATAACCCATGGTCAGACGGTTATTGTCAGGCCCGGCGAGAGGATTCCCGTTGACGGGACTGTTGTCCTGGGCAGTTCAGCAGTTGATGAATCCATGCTGACCGGAGAAAGTATTCCTAAGACCAAGGCTGAGGGAGACAGGGTTTACAGCGGAACATTAAATGTCAACGGGAGCATCAGGTTCAGAGCGGAAAAGATAGGCAGGGAAACAGCCCTGGCCCGAATTATCAAGATGATAGAGGAGGCTCAGGGTTCCAAGGCCCCCATTGCCTCCCTGGCGGACAGGGTCAGTCTGTACTTTGTGCCTGTGGTAATTATTCTGGCCTTTGCAGCGGGCTTGTCCTGGCTTATAATCGGGCAGACCGAATTTACCTTTGCCCTGCGGATATTTATCGCCGTCTTGGTTATCGCCTGTCCGTGCGCCCTTGGTCTGGCCACTCCAACCGCTATAATGGTTGGAACCGGCCGCGGAGCCCAGCTTGGAGTACTTATAAAGGGAGGAGAAATACTGGAGGCCGCCCAAAACGTGCAGGTGGTTGTTTTTGATAAAACAGGGACATTGACCATAGGAAAGCCCGCACTAACTGATATAATTATCCTGGATGAAAGAATGGATCGCGCAAAACTGCTGTCCATGATCGGCGGGGTGGAAGACCAGTCGGAACATCCTTTGGCCAGGGCAGTGGTGGAAGGTCTGGGCAAAGAGATTGAAGGCGGCTTTACTCAGCCTGATCATTTTGAGACTATCCCGGGCAAGGGAGTAAAAGCAGTAACTGGAAGCAGTTCAATAATCGCCGGCAGCTTTGGCCTGTTTCAGGAACTGATGCCTGAAAAAATAAAAGATCCGGATCTTGATAAAATCCGTCAGGATCTGAGTATACAGGGCAAGACACCTCTGGTTGCAGCTGTTGATGAAAGAATAGTGATGATCCTGGGAGTCGCTGACGAGATAAGACCTGAAGCCAGGGACGTTGTCCAGAGTCTGCAATCCGCCGGGATCAAGGTGGTCATGCTTACAGGGGATAATGAGATAACAGCCGGAGCCATTGCCGGTCAGGCCGGCATCGAAAATGTCCGTGCCCAGGTTTTGCCTGAAAATAAGGCCATGGAGGTTGAGAGATATCAAGAAAAAGGTTTAAAGGTAGCTATGGTGGGAGACGGCATTAATGACGCTCCAGCCCTGGCAACAGCTGATGTGGGGATCTCCATGGGCACAGGCATAGATGTGGCCATTGAATCCGGTGATATTGTGCTCATGCGCGGTGATCTGAACGGAGTACTCACCGCTCTTGACCTGAGTCGGGCAACTGTCAGGAATATCAAGCAGAATCTTTTCTGGGCATTTGTGTATAACATGCTGGGTATCCCTGTGGCAGCAGGGGTTTTGAAGCTCTTTGGCGGCCCGACATTAAACCCCATGTTTGCCGGAGCAGCCATGGCCATGAGCTCTTTTTCCGTGGTGCTGAACGCCCTGAGGCTGCGTTTTTTTCAAAGCAAAAAATAATGTTTCTGTTCATCAAGATCAAATAAGAAGACCTGGACCCCGGATCTGGTCCGGGGTGACGGTTAAAGCAGGCCGTTACTCTTCTTTCGTCATTCCGGCGAAAGCCGGAATCCAGTGCCGCTGAATACCCATATTCCGTA
>JAWOGL010000248.1:0-3158 GCA_046496945.1 Desulfonatronovibrio sp. | reverse complement strand
CCATAATAGTAAAAAGCTTTTTCAAGGTCGGCTGGTTTAAGCATGATTTTTTTCCCATGCTTTTGTAACAGATCAAAACAGCGGCTGTATCCTGCCAGTCTGGACCCGAAATAAATAAGCACTGATGCGGTAATCCCTCCAAGACTCATAGTCATGACCACCATAATAAATGAGAAAACTGAGTGAACTATTGTTTCATGCAGCAAAATCACCACAACCTCGGGAGCCACAAAGATGCTCATCAGGAAACCAAGAAAAAATGGATTCATTTAAACTACCCTGATAAATTTTTATAAAACATCGGTACTGACCGGTTTATTCGCTGCCCAGCCGGACCGATAACAAGCTGAAATAATCTGATGAGTCAGACGGACAAGTTCTTTACGGTTCCTGCCCCGGGCGGGAATCCGGTCAAATACGCTGACTTCCACCTCCACATGGTGATGCCGGAAGAGTCTGATTATATGCGGAATAAGTCTTACTCCTCCATGAAAAATCACCCGGTCCTTGTTTACAGCGCTGATGGGCTGGCCATCGACCTTTAAATACCTGATGCAGACCGGAACCACTTCAGCGCCGGACTTTATGGCGGCTTCAAACAAAGAAGGCTTGAAAGGCAGCAGGGCTGATCCGTCCGAGGTGGTTGCTTCCGGAAAAAGAACCAGGGTAAAACCATGATCCAGCACCGAGGCTATATTGTTGATCTCTTCTCTCAAATTTTTGTTTTTCCTGCGTTCTACAAAAACCGTCCCTCCCAGTCTGGAAACCTGCCCCACGAAAAACTGCCTGGACAGCTCAACAGAAGAGATAAAAAGCATAGGTCTTATGGCTGCCAGCATAAAAACATCCAGGTATGAAACATGGTTGGCCACCACCAGACTTTTGCCGGCGAGCCCTGCCCCGGAAGTATAATCACGTACCCTGAAACTAATTCCCATGATTTTTAAAAGAAGGGGACTGAAAAGCGCGGTATTTCTGCTTATGCGCTCCAGTCTCTTTTTTTTATCCCGGAAAAAAATCAAAGTAAAAATGGAAACCATGCTAAAAATTAACACAAGATAGAGAGAAGCCAAGAGTTTGAACAAAAACCTCACGTGTAAAATACTCCTTGCAGATTGTTACTATTAATTGCTGATTGGCCCATGCCTTAATATGCTTAAAAGAATTGAAAAAACAAGGCAATGAAAAAAGCGGCCCAGACGTCTGAACCGACCATAGGCCTTGCGGACATTCTTTTTATTGTCTGAGCTGTCCTGTCTGAATCAACCATTGTGTTGACCACTGGATCAAAAGACAATATCATAAACATTAATCAAGAAAGCAGATCCCTCTGCTGCATGCCGATAACCGGCTGGAAACAAATGTCAAAAGTGACTAAAAGCCATGAATAAAAAATCCGGAATAAAAAACGTTTCAAAAGTGATACAGGGGCTTTCCCGGCGTGAATTCCTCTGCCTGTCAGCAATGGCAGGCATTGGGACTATTACTGGATGCGCAGTCAATCCGGTTACAGGACGCCAGGAACTTATGCTCATGTCTGAGTCCCAGGAAATCCAGGTGGACCGGCAGAATTCTCCTCACCAGATATCCGCCGATTTCGGCGAAGTTCAGGACAGAGATCTGGAAAATTACATTTCTTATGTGGGGGAAAATATCGCCGTCACAACACATAGACCGGACATGCCCTACTCCTTCCACGCCCTTAACGCTCCCTATGTCAACGCCTATGCTTTCCCGGGCGGAACCATCGGCATTACCCGGGGCATTCTGCTTGACCTGGATAACGAAGCTGAACTGGCTTCTCTCATCGGTCACGAAGCCGGTCATGTTTCAGCCCGGCATACCAGCCAGAGAATGACCAGAAGCCTGCTGGCCGCAGCAGTCCTGACCGGTGTTTCAGCCACGGTTGGTTCTGATATGGGCGACCTGGTTTCCGGGCTGGGCGGAATCGGAGCCGGGGCTTTGCTGGCCGGCTACAGCCGTAACCAGGAAAGAGAAGCCGACTCTCTGGGGCTGGAATACATGGCCCGGGCCGGATACAACCCTGAAGGTTTTACAGGACTCATGAGCATGCTTAATGAAATGTCCGGAAGGGATGAAAGCGCCATGGCCGTTCTTTTCTCCACTCACCCCATGAGCACCGAACGCTATCAGACAGCCATCAGTGAAGTCGCCGGCAGGTACACAGCCCAGAAGGAAACCAACCCGGTCTATAGAGAAAGATACATGGACAACATTGCCGGCCTGAGAAGAATAGCGCCTGCCGTAAAGGCCATGCAGGACGGAGATGAAGAAATGAAGAAAGAAGATCCGTCCAGGGCCAGGCAGCATTATGAACAGTCTCTTAATACCGCGCCTGACGATTACGCGGGCAATCTAAAAATGGCCAAATGTCATCTGACCCTTCAAAACCTGCGCGAAGCCCGGAGATTCACCCGAAAAGCCAGGCAGGTCTATCCGCAGGAACCCCAGGCCGTCCATGTCATGGGCATGGTCAATATCCATCTCAAAAATTTTGAACAGGCCTTGTCAGAGTTCAATGACTATGAGAAAATTCTTCCAGGCAATCCCAACACTGTTTTTTTTCAGGGCTTATCCCTGGAAGGAATGGGCAGGCGTAAACAGGCCGCGCAAAAATATTACAACTACCTGCAGCAGGTAAGTCAGGGCGAATACGCCCGGCACGCTCATTCAAGACTGCAGAATTGGGGATATATTGAATAATCCCTGCTGAACTGAGAATTCCATGTTTTAACAGGCTGTTGAAAATCTTCCAATTGCTGCGTCGCTACAAAAATTTCAAACTCTTACGTATGTCTAAATACGCTGCGACCTTGAACTTTTTTTGCTCCTTGCACTTAAAATTTTTGAACAGCCTGCCTGATAAGGACTTTTTCAACAGACTGTTAACATTTTGGCAACATAAAACCTTTTGTAACTATTCACCATAGCCAGCGGCCGGTCCCCGGTTCATGTTTCTGTTGATACGAACTCCCTGTCGCGGTTCCGTAAGACAAACCATTAGCTGGGCATGTTATACTGGATTGGAAATCTTGCATATTTTGGAAAAAAATCGGCAGTTTTTAGTGTGTATGGTTTGCCTGAACGGAACCTGCGACGGTCAAACATCGCATCAATGGCGAAACATGATACCTGGG
>JAWOGL010000191.1:0-3812 GCA_046496945.1 Desulfonatronovibrio sp. | reverse complement strand
CCCTGGAGAAGATCAAGGCCCCGAACCAGGTTGCGGCTTATGAAAGGCTGATGAAATATGGACTGAATCGGCATTACTGGAATGAATACATTATGGAGGCCTATGTCAATTACACCAAAGAATCAGTTATTTTGACCGGATTTCCGGATGTCCCCTTCAGCAGACCCCATTCCAGAGAAAGCACTATTATGAGGGACGGGGCCTGAGCTTAATGAATATTTTATGTCCGGCGATAGGATATTTTGATTCTTTCGTAAGGCGAAAACATTCAGTGCCCATGCTCTTTGGCATACTGGCGAAGGGCTCGGCTGACTGCTTCTGAATCAGGATAAAGCTCCAGCAAATTCGGCTCAATGAAAACCAAGCTTGTTCCTTCTTCCTGGTAACGCTTGGCATACTTCCCGCGCTGGCCAGACTTGATGAGTTCAGGCGGGTATTCTGATCTTAAAGTATCACCATTCTTCATAAGCTATTCTTTCCTTGTGGGATGCAACTGCAAAAAGTCCAATTTAACTGAATCAGAATAAAATTTGCTTTTATAACTCTTTGTTTTTGCTGATATCTGATCTCTGACCTCTGCGCCTGCAAAACTATTTTTTGCAGGCGCGTCTTGTGGGTCATTCTCCGCGCGGAAATAATCCGGATTGCAGACGTCTTTCATACTATCAGCTTGGGATAGCGATATTTTCTCTTGAAAAGATAATTTGCAAGCAATCACTTGGCAAGTATGCTGTCGGTCCACAGTCCACGATTCCGCCACATGCTATCAGCTGTGAGCTTTCTTAGTTCCCAGGCTCCACAGCCCGGGGACGTTGCCTCTTACGGCTCCAGCCGCCTCTCTGCGCCGTGAGACAGCCCGCAGGGCTCCTTCTTTTCTTCGTTCCCAGGCTCCAGCCTGGGGACGTCTCCTTTTTGCGGCTCTCAGCCGCTTTTCCTATGAGCTTTGAGCTGCGAGCTGTAAGCTTCTTGCAGTCATCAGCCCTATGTGTCAGGGTAGTTGTCGCTTAGGGGAAGACCCTGAGTTTCCGAGAGGAAGCGGTTTACTGGCTGTATAGGACTACCACATCAGGATCAGACGTCAATAGGTGGGCAGTTTCTGGCCTGCGCATCATGCTCGGTGGCCAGCCAGGAGATCCAGCAGTCGGCAAAATGCTGGCTAGATTGCGTGAGGATTAAAATTATTCAGCATGGATCGCTTGAGCGGGATAGTGTTTTGGTCAATACACTTATCGCTTTGAAGAGTGACTCATATAAGCATAAGGAGGTTTAAATTTATGAAGACAATACAAGCAGATATACCTGAGAGCCTGTACAACAATGCCAAGGAATTGGCAGACAAAGGCTGGTTTCAAGATGAAAACCAGATCTTTGTTGAAGCGATTCGGCGTTTCCTGGAAGCTCATCAACCAGAATTAATGGAACAATTCATTAGGGAGGATGTCCAGTGGGGATTGCATGGTGAAAACTAGATCAAAGACAAAAGTGATATGCGATGCTGGCCCTCTTATTCATCTTGATGAGCTAGGATCTTTACAATTGATGCAGGACTTTTCTGAAGTAATCATTCCTGAACATGTTAAACAAGAAGTTTTGCGTTATAGATCAATTTCTTTTGCAGAGACTAATACACACAACCAATAGCTCTTCCTATGAGCTTTGAGCTATATGCTATCAGCTTCTTGTATTTGACTTCCTCCCCAAGCAATGCTACGCATATCTTCAATATCCTTAAACTGTTAATCATGATTGGCCAGAATAGATCAAGAGCTGCAAGACCTCCTAAACAGACTTATTCGTTTCAGAGATGACCGGGACTGGGCCCAGTTCCAGACCCCCAAGAACCTGGCTGTATCCATCTCTCTGGAGGCGGCTGAGCTTTTGGAGCATTTCCAGTGGGCTACTGAAGATCAGGACATCCCGCCGGACAAACGCGGGGCAATGGCATAGGAAGAGGCCGACATCCTCATCTACCTTTTGCTCTTTGCCTGCAAGCTGAACATAGATCCAATTCAGGCAGCGCAGGACAAGATTTTGAAAAATGCAGAGAAGTATCCGGCGGATCTGGTGCGGGGCAGGAGTAATAAGTATACTGAGTATTGTAAGCAGATGAGGCTCAATCTAGGTTTAGCAAAGGTGTGAAAAATCCAGCCTGTTTAAAGTGAATGTCGAAAGTTAAGGCGATATTTATTTGGTGTTCCTGCATAACAATAAAAGAAAAGCAATCTACAAATCCCCAAGATTTATCCAAGCGAGATTTGTACATGTCAAAAGTTTCCTGAAAACGATCTGGACCGAAAGAAATAACAAGGGTTTCTTGGTCCATTCTGGTGGTTTCTATTACATTTATTGCAGTTTGTCTGGTATTAGGAAAGGCTAAAGAGTTGGCAAGCTCTACTAAGATCAGTTCAGTGGTCACAAAAGGACCTTGATATTGAAGGGATCCTGCTACAGCTTTCTCGTGGAGCTGATCTTTCTTTCGCACCAGGGCTAACAGGTAGCTGGTGTCCAAAAAATATTTGGAGGTCATTTCTTAGGTGATCCGTAAAGATAATGATCATGCTGCTCAGCAAGGTCCAGAGGCAAATCATCATTAACAGACATTGAGGCCAGCTTGCGCAGCAGACCGGCACTCTCCCCACTGATTGTCTTGCGAGCTTTAAGGTCCATTATGATTTTTTCTGCTTCATCAAGTAATTCAGGGGGCAGCTCCTCCAGTTCTTTCCTTAACCTATCCAGGTTGCTCATAATAAACCCTCTTTCATCTGTATAGAATTTAAATTATTTGCTTTATGGCTCTGGCAGGAACTTTTTTGAGAAGTACTGCCTTTGTCAGCTAGTATTTTATAGATTCAGCTCTCAATAGTTGTCAACTAAGGAGTTTTGTGATTTTTGCGCCCGGTAGAGATGATCATTGACCAGTAGTCCCCTGGAAAAAAAATAGCTACTGCTTGGAGAAGCCCTTTTTCTATGGCACCAAGTCCTGCTCTTTGTATAGGCCAGGTCCCGTGCGCACGGTCCCTCTACAATACGCTTTTGACGTGAGCTGTAAAGTTAGCTTGTTTTCCTCGTACCTTGCATCTGCCGCTTCCCTTCCCTCTTGGCTTTACCTGTGAGCTGTGAGCTCTCCCTGCCTTCTGGCTTTCCAGCCTTCCAGCATTCCGGCCTATGAGCCATGAGCTATCGGCTTATTCCCGTTTGACTTGCCCTGGCAGCAGTGCTAACCATATCTGCAATATCCTATCAATATAAGCCATTAACGGTGAAAATGGATCAAAATCTGCAAATCATCCTGGACAAGCTCATCCGATTCCGGGACGAGCGGGACTGGGCCCAGTTCCAGACCCCCAAGAACCTGGCTGTATCAATCTCTCTGGAGGCAGCAGAGCTTTTGGAGCATTTCCAGTGGACTACTGAAGATCAGGACATCCCGCCGGACAAGTGTGGGGCAATGGCCGAGGAAGTGGCGGACATCCTGATCTACCTGCTGCTCTTTGCCCACAGGATAGATATTGACCCTGTGCAGGCTGCCCAGGACAAGATCGAAAAGAATGCGAAAAAGTATCCTGCTCAGTTGGTGAGGGGGAAGAGTGATAAGTATACCGAATATGAACGGAATAAATCCTGCGGCCAGCACAATAGCGAAAGCTAGAATTGTTCAGGCAGAAGTCACAGACGATACTTTGACAGTTGATCTGGAAGATGGTCGGACCATCTCGGTACCTATTATCTGGTATCCTCGTTTGGCCTTCGGTACTCCAGATGAGCGGGCCAACTTTTACATCAGCGGAGCTGGACATGGCATATATTGGCCG
>JAWOGL010000154.1:0-3333 GCA_046496945.1 Desulfonatronovibrio sp. | reverse complement strand
AAAACCGGCTCAGCATAAAGAAGCGCGTCCCCAACAGGGATAACCAGCAGGATGCCCCTGGATACTTCAGAACCTACCTGACCCCACAGGGTGAACTGCTCGGATATGACAGCGTCATTGTCTATCCTGGCCTCCACCTGATTGGGTCCGTCCACGTGACGGCCTGTGGGAAATCTGAAAAGAGTCAGCTGGCCGTAGTTTTCCCCGTCGCTGCGGGCGGCCATCCAGCCCACCAGATTGTGCCTGTTGACCGGGGTAAAAGGCTGTATCAGCAGAAACTCCTCTTTTTCTTCTCCAGGAAGCCTGGCTACAATGTAGTATGGCTCAAGGACTTCAGTCTGTCCGAATGACGACTGAACCGGCACAGACCATTGATCCTCTTTATTATAAAAGACTACGGGATCTTTCATATGATACTGCAGGAGCATCTGGGACTGAATTGTAAATTTGTCCTGTGGATAACGCACATGCTGTGTGAGATATTCGGGCATCTCATCCATGGATTTAAACAGGTCCGGAAAAATTGCCTGATAGGTCTGAATTATAGGATCATCCGGATCAGAGACATAATAAACAATGCTGCCGTGATAGGCATCTACAACCGCTTTTACACTGTTGCGTATATAGTTGAAATTATCCTGCCAGGGAGTTGAATAAGGATAGCGCGTAGTTGTGGTGTATGCGTCCTGGATCCAGAACAGCCGGCCGTCGGCAACAACACTGTAAGCCTCCCGGTCTCTCATGAGAAACGGTGCAAGAGTGGAGAACCGTTCAGGCACGGTACGCCGGTACTGAATCAGGCTGTCAGAAGATATCTCTCCTGAAATCAGAATATTTATATCCTTGAATTGCCAGGCATACATGATCCGGCGGAAAAACGAATTCAGCTCAACCCCGCCGTCTCCCTTATAATGAGTATATACAGGGCCTTCAGGGCCGGGGAAGTTGAATTCCTGCATCCTGGTCCGCACTATTAGATAATCAAGACTCTTAAGACCATAATATATTTCCGGACGATCAAGTTTTATTACACCGGTTGGAGGAAGGTCCTGAAGAAAAAAACCGGGCCTGCCGCCTTCTTCCACTTCTGTCACCGGAGTCATGGCCGCGCCGTAGCCGTGCGTAAACTGAAGACGCCGGTTCACCCAGCGCTGAGCTTCAGAGGGGAGCTTGTTGGCTGAAAGCTCACGCGTGGCCAGCATAACCTGCCTGAGTTCATCATCCACGGTGTACCGGTCGGTATGGACCGCCAGAAAATCATAGTACAGGCGGAAAAACTGGAGCTGATTGTAACTCTGCAGAAGAGGTCCTTCGTCCCAGAGACGTACATTCTGTATAGTGCCCTGGTTGGCCTCGATAATATCCCGGTCTACCGCGCCTCTTGCGGGATGATCCTGGACATTCATGTCCTCCAGCCCGAAAGCCTTACGCGTATGACTGATATTGTCGGCAAGATAACTTCTTTCTCTGGCCAGCTCGCTGGGTTCCACCACCAGCCGCTGTACCAGACCCGGTACAACGCTTGTTACCAGCAGATTAAGCACAAACCAGCCGGCTACAGAGCCGATCAGAAGCTTCCTGCCCCCTGAAACCGCGCTGAAGGCAAGGACACCAGCGGTAATCAGGGCCACAATTGTCATCAGGACAAGTCCGGGGAGGATGATATTATGGTCTGTATAACCTACGCCGTAGACCGTACCCATGGGTGAATAAAGAAGATCGTAGCGGGCCAGCCAGTGCCCGGCTGCTATAAGAACAAACACAACAGCGCCCAGAATGGCCAGATGGGATTTGATCCTGCCGGTCAGTGAAAACAACTCCCCTCTTATTATGCTGCTCAGGTAGTAATAACCCGCAGTAACAGCTATGATAGCCACCATAACTCCTACAAGCCAGGCACGAATAAAGTCAATTGCCGGAAGAGAAAATATAAAAAAGGAAAAATCTTTTGCAAAAACCGGGTCAGCCTCGCCAAAAGGAACCTGATTGAGATATTTCAGAACAAGTTCCCACTCGGTAGAAGGCACTCTGCCCAGAAAGAAAGCCCCAAGCACAGTAACCCCGACTACTCCCCAGAAAAGAACTTTTCTGGCGGAAGTATAAATATGCGAAGGAACATTGGGATTGACCAGTCTCAACCTGGAAGTAGTATTATAGGCCAGGTAAAGATTGGGGGCCGCCAGGACAAGGAAAAGGCCCACCCCAAAGAAAAACAGCACCAGCTTTGTGGAAATTATTTTAAGCAGCACCGATTCATAGCCCAGGCTCTGATACCAGAGCCAATCCGTATAAAAGCCCTGTGACCAGCTTATCCCCATCCAGATGAACATAATCGCCACTGCTGCCAGGGCCAGTTTGATAATGAAATAAATTTTGCCCAGATCAATATCTTCAAGCCTGAAGGGCTGTCCCTGATCCTGCGGACCTCCCGGTCCAAAATTGCTTGGCATGATGCGTATACCTCGTTTGTAAATTAAGGAAAGATTATTACCCCGAAACCCTCCCGGGAACCTTGAGCCAACAGCCGGTTGAACAAGTCCTTCTCAGGCATGCTGTTAACCCTTATATAATATATCTTAGGTGCATATCATTTTCAGGTCAATGTTTTAAGTTCATAATAAAATTAAAACCAGTCCGAAATCTTCATCAGCAGTAACTTGCTTTGCCTGCGGCATTTGCATAAACATGTCTTTTATCGTACAAAAAAAGAATGATGAACAGTTACGTTTTACCCAACCCTTTCAGGAAATAATTATCATCATGACCTATCATTTACTTATTGAAGCCAGGGACAAAGTGGGACTGGTCCATGCAATCAGCGGAGTCCTGTATGATTTTGGACTGAATATCGTGCAGAATAACGAATTTGTGGACAGGCATCACAAACGTTTTTTTATGCGTACTGAATTCTCCGGGGACATCGAGCCGGGGGCAATCACCTCCGCAATCAAAGACCGGCTGCCGGATGCCATAATCCAGCTCACCCCGAAAAGCGATAAAAAGGTCGTACTCATGGTCACCAGCGAGCCGCACTGCCTGGGCGATTTACTGCTGCGGGCCAGGTATAATGACCTGGAAATGAATATCCAGGCGGTCATCAGCAATCACGACAAGCTCAGGGATCTGGTCGAAGGATTCGGGATTCCGTACCACCATGTATCTGCCCAGGGGCTCCAGCGGGAAGCCCACGAACAGAATATCCTCGAAATAACACGGAAATATGAGCCTGAGTATCTGGTTCTGGCCAAATATATGCGCATCCTGAGCCCTGCCTTTGTGAGCAGCTTCACCCACAGGATTATAAACATCCACCACTCTTTTCTGCCTGCCTTT
>JAWOGL010000083.1:0-6682 GCA_046496945.1 Desulfonatronovibrio sp. | reverse complement strand
CCTTTACAGGATTGGTATTATTATGTAACAGTTGATGATGCAGCTGGTAATGGACCAATTGGCAGTCCTTCTGTTGACGGCAGTGTTTATTACACTATTAAAATTAAACGTAACATTGAAAATTTAGTTCATAATGTTTTTATTGAAGAGGCAACTGGTAGCTGGTGTAATAACTGTCCAGATATTGCATTAAAAAAAGAGCTTAAGCAGGAAAGTAATAAGATCATGGAGGCCCTTCTGGGCCTTTCCAGACAGATTACTAAAAAAGAACAGGACCTGCGCGAAAACGAAAAGCAGCTGGACCTGGAAGTTGCCGGAGAGCGGATCGATGAATGCTTAAAGCAGGTTATTGATCAGTACGCCCATGTTCCCAGAATCAGGCAGTATCTGGATGATTTGAAAAATGATATTCTGGATAACCTGGAACATTTCAAGCCCAAGGATCAGTCCCAGGAAACTCCCGCCGATATTTTCAGCGCAAGCCAGGAAAGTTTCTTTTCCAGATATGAGGTAAATATATTTGTTGATAATTCCGGGAATGAGGGGGCTCCTGTTTTTATCGAAGATAATCCTGTCTATTTCAATCTTCTGGGCTGTATTGAACGCGAATCTGAAATGGGGACATACTATACGGACTTCACCCTGCTTAAGGCGGGAAGCATTCATAAGGCCAACGGAGGATTTCTGGTTTTGCGGGCAGAGGATATTCTTGCGCAGCCCCAGTCCTGGGAGGGTCTTTTAAGGTGTCTGCGTTCAGGCAGGGCAGAGATTGACGACCCTTCAGACCATTACGACATGGTCAGGACCAGGACCATTCGCCCCGAGCCGGTACCTCTGGACATCAAGATTGTAATCATAGGTTCAGATGAGGTTTATGAGCTGCTCCTTGATGCTGATGAAAGATTTGCCAAATTATTCAGGATAAAGGCGCATATGCAGGATTCCATGGTCAGAAATGATGAGTCTGTGCATAAGCAGAGCCTGATTCTGGCCAGGATGGCCGCCCTGAATAATCTGCGCTCCTTTAACAGGGACGCGGTGGCGGTCCTGGTTGATTATTCTTCAAGACTGGCCAGGGACCAGCAAAAGCTTTCTCTGAAACTTTCCAGGATTTCCGAACTTATGATCGAAGCTGACGCGTTCGCCTCCATGGAGAGTAAGTCCAGAGTAGATGCTGATTCAGTACGCCGGGCCAGGGAAGCCCGGAAATACCGGCTTAATCTGTATGAAGATGAATTCTTAACCGAATATGAGCGTGAAGCGATAAAGGTCAGTACCCATGGGTTCAGCCTGGGCCGGGCCAATGGCCTGTCGGTTTCCGCGTTCGGGGATTATGTCCTGGCCCTGCCGCACCAGATATCCTGCACAACCGGAGTAGGGCATGGCGGTATTATGGACCTGGAGCGCGAGGCCGAGCTTGGAGGGCCCATTCATACCAAAGGCATGATGATTATAAAGGGTTATCTGCAGAATCTGTTTGCCCAGGATAAACCCCTGGTCCTTTCAGGAAGTCTCTGTTTTGAGCAGAGTTACGCCCATATTGATGGAGATTCAGCCTCCGGAGCTGAGCTGGCGGCCTTGCTTTCAGCGCTTTCCAGTGTGCCCATCAATCTGTCCTATGCCTTTACCGGGGCGGTCAGTCAGTCCGGCGCCATCATGGCTGTGGGAGAGGTGACCAGAAAGATCGAGGGTTTTTTTGAAGTATGCAAAAGAAAAGGCCTGACTGGAAAGCAGGGAGTAATCATTCCCAGGGATAATGTCGCTCACCTTATGCTGGGTGACGCGGTTATCCAGGCGGCCAGGGAGAAAAAGTTCCATATCCACGCGGTTGAAAGCATTGAAGGGGCCATGGAGATCCTGACCGGTGTAAAGGCCGGGAAAAAACTGGCAAAAGGAGGTTTTTCCCCGGATTCCATCTACCATAAGGTGAATGAAAGACTCAGGCAGCTGGCGCACCTGGCTGACCAGAAAGTCAGGCGGGTCATTGTCAGGAAAAAATAGGCTTCAGTATTTTCCAACCAGTCTAATCACCGGGTCTGATTCTGAAAAACAGGGTGTACAACACCGGAACCACCAGCAGGGTAAGAACAGTGGCAAAGGTCAGGCCGAATACTATGGCAATGGCCATGGATACCCAGAATACGTCAAAGAGCAGGGGAGTCATACCCAGGACCGTGGACAGGGTGGCCATCATTACCGGTCTCAGTCTGCTCACGGAAGCATCCAGCACAGCCTCGTATCTTTTTTTGCCTGCCCTAATATACAGGTCTATCTGCTCAAGGAGCACCACAACATTTTTGATGAGCATGCCGGAGAGGCTTAGAGCGCCCAGCAGGGCCAGAAAACCAAAGGGCTGGCCGGTTATCAGCAGGCCCGCCGCCACCCCGATCATGGCCAGAGGCAGGATCAAAAGTATGATCATGGGCTGAGCTATCGTGCTGAACAGCCCTACTACAACAATGGCCATCAACATAAAACTTATGGGTATACCCGCGTAGACCGCTGCCTGGGAATCGCCGGACTTTTCATATTCCCCTCCCCATTCCATTCTGTATCCGGGAGGGAGTTCTATGGCCTCGATGTCCTGCTCCAGTCTGTTTCTGAGTTCCTGTCCCTGTTCCCTGATTGAGCCGGCCTGAGCTGTGATGGTCCTGAACTTGTCCCGCCTGATGATTATTGAATCCTCCCATTGCAGACTTGCCTCTGAAACGGTCTGGCCAAGGGGAGTTCCTTTCCGGGCTGAAGCAGAGCGAACATCAAGGGCGTAAATATCTTCCAGCCTTTGCCTGTATTCCTCGGGAGGCCGGAGTATAATGGGCATGATCCTGTCATTTTCCCGGTAAACCCCGATACTTACTCCATGAAAATTGAGCTTGAGCGCCCTGGCCACATCCCGGCGGTCAATTCCGGTCCTGATCCCTCTGGCCTGTGAATATTCAAGTTCCTGAAGCTTGACCTGCTGACGCCAGTTATGACGGACGTCTTTGGAATCAGGGTCAGATTTCATGACCTGCATGGCCTGCTGCGCCAGTTGGCGCAGCACTTCTCTGTCCTGTCCGCTGAAGCGGACCTCAACTGAAAATTCCACAGGCGGGCCCATGGGAAATTTGCGAACCCGGGGTTCAGCATAGGCAAAATGATCCGCCAGGTAGTCATCGGCAAACTTTCTGACCTTGTCCAGGTTTTCAGCGTCATCAAGGTTTATTATGATCTGGCCGAAACTCGGGTTGGGGAAACGGGGTTCCATGGGCAGGTAAAACCTGGGGGCTCCCTCTCCGATAAAAGTTCCCACGGATTTAATATTGGGATGCTCAAGAAGCCTGGTTTCGATTTTTTTCATATCCCGGGAAACAGCTTCTATTCTGGAGCCCTGAGGAAGCCAGTAGTCGAGCATAAGCTGGGGTCTGGTGGAAGGAGGAAAAAAGGATTTATCCACCTTGGCAAATCCGGCCAGGGAAAGAATAAAAAGGCCGATCATGATAAGCAAGACCGGTGTTTTTCTGTTAAGACTCTGTACCAGCAGGTTTCGGTACAGGCGGTATATCCGGCCTGAATAAGGGGTAATTTTCCGGTCACCTTTGTCCGGGTCTCTGCCCATAAACATATGACACCACAGGGGGGTCACGGTCATGGCCAGAAACCAGCTCACCAGCAGGGATACAGCAATGACTATGAACAATCCCCGGGTATATTCACCTGTATCGTCTCTGGCCAGAATGATGGGCATAAAGGCAAAAATGGCTACCAGGGTAGCCCCCAGCAGAGGCCAGGCCGTTTCCTTTACGGTCTGGGCTGCAGCGGCAATTTTTTTGGTTCCGCTCTGTATTCTAACCATGATGCCTTCAGTGATCACTATGGCGTTGTCCACCAGCATGCCCAGAGCGATAATCAGGGCTCCCAGGGAAACCCGGTCCAGATCAAGCCCGGTATAGCGCATCAGGGCAAAGGTGATGAGGATGGTCAGAACAAGGCCGCCTCCAATAATCAGACCGCTGCGTATGCCCATAAACAGGAGGATTAATAAGGTAACAATGCACAAGGCCTGGATCAGGTTGATCATGAATTTATTTATGGCCTGATTAACCTGATCCGGCTCAAAGGCCACGTAGTGAGTCTTGACTCCCGGCGGAAGCCTGTCTCGAAGTTCTTGAAGTTTCTCATCAACTCCCCGGCCCACTTCAATCACATTTCCGCCGTCTATGGTGGATACTGCAATACCCAGAGACCGGGTCCCGTTGAAGCGCATCATATTTAAGGGCGGTTCCAGGAGCCCCCGGCTTACCGTGGCGACGTCTTTCAAGAGTGTTGTCTGTTCAGTTCCGGTTTCCGGATCAATCACCCCCAGGAGCAGGTCTCCAACCTCCTGAACACTGGAAAATTCACCGCTGACACCAAGCCTCAGCCTTTCCCTGCCCAGATCGGCGCTTCCAGCGTCAACAACCATATTCTGCTGTTCCAGAATAGATATCACCCTGCCCGGAGGAATACCCGTTTCCGCCAGCCTGGAGCGCGAAATATCCACGTACACGCACTCTGTCTGCCCGCCCCAGAGTTCAACCCGGGAAACCTGATCCACCAGCAGCAGTTCTCTTTGAACCAGATCCGCGTAGTGTTTCAGTTCCTGATATGAATACCCCGGCGCGGTCATGGCAATAAGCACTCCGTAGACTTCCCCGAAGTCATCTATGACCCGGGAAGGGCCTGCACCCGAAGGCAGTTTTGCCTGGACATCGTGTATTTTTCTTCGCAGGTGATCCCACTGCTGGGGAACATCTTTTGAAGGAGTGCCCTCCTGCAGATAAATATGGGCAATGGATAAACCGGCTCTGGATTCGGTGCGAACATAATTAAGACGGTCCAGTTCCTGGGCGGCCTCTTCAATTTTCTCCGAGACCTCTTTTTCCACCTGCAAAGGGGAAGCCCCTGGATACTCGGTGTGGACAATGGCTACTTTTATGGTAAATTCAGGGTCTTCCAGTTTGCCCATCTTGAAGTAGGAAACCACCCCGGAAACAGCAAGAACAAGGGATAAAAAAAGGAAGAAGGTTTTCTTTTTTATGGCGAATTCGGCGATGTTCATGGGCTAAGACTTGAGTTGCGAATTGAAAGAAAGGTTGACAGCCGGTTTATGGATTCCTGGATTCATTTATAACCCTGACCTTTTGACCTTCTTCCAGAAAATCGGCTCCAGCACTGATAATTATTTCTCCGGGTTCAAGACCGCGGACAACCTGGATGCCTTCACGGGATAAACCTCCAACCCTGACCTGTCTGGAGGTTACCTGCTCTGTTTCCGGATTATATATCCAGAGCATGTTTGTTTGACCGTCCCTGGAAATGACTGCAGTTTCAGGGACTATAACCGGGGCCTGCTTTTCATCCGTGCTGAAGGCAATATAGACATCCGCGGCCATGGAAGGAAAAACCGCAATGTCATGAGGCCGGTCCATAATTACAGTCAGGGGGTAGCTCATGGTCGCGGAATCCGCATCTGTGGCGACTTCCTTGATTCTGGCCGGCAAAAAGAAATCAGGAAAAGTTTCCAGACGCACATGAATGCTTCGGATCATGTCTTTGCGGATCATGAGCTGTTCAGGAAGTCCTACGGTTATTTCCAGACGCGAAATATCCTGAAGGCTGACAATGGGCATTCCCGCGGTAATATTCTGATGATTGTCAACATGCTTCCGGGCCACGTACCCGTCAAAAGGAGCTCTGAGCACGGAATCTTTGCGGGCTGATTCGGCCTCGTCAAGACTCGCTTCCAGGGAGTCGATCCTGGCTCTCATAGCCTGGATATCTTCCTGTCTTGCTCCGGAGGAGGCTTTTTGCAGCTCCATTTCCAGGGCCCGGACTTCACTTTGGGCCTCATGTTTTTTGCTTCTGGCATTATCCAGGACCGCTTTGGCAATGACGTCCTTCTTATGCAGTTCCTGGTATCTTTCATGCTGAAGCTCCGCCTCTTTGCGGACTGTCCTGGCCGCCCTCAGTCTGGCTTCAATGGATTGTATGTCTTCGGTTCTGGCCCCGGCGAGCATGGCTTCCAGGTTGGCCCGGGCCTCTTCAAGTCTGCCGGATATATTTCTCTGCGCAATGATAAAATCCCTTGAGTCCAGCAAGGCGATGATATCTCCAGCTTTTACGTGTTCCCCTTCTGATACCGGAAATTCTGCAATCTTGTTGGAAACCCGGAAGGAAAGGTTTACTTCATGGGCCGGGCTGATTTTTCCCGGGAATATCCTGGTCTCAGCTGACTGGAATTCCGGAACGGTCATTGTCTGCACCGGTCTGACTGTTTTGTCAGGTGTTTCCGCTTCCTGGCAGCCCGCAGCCATAAGCAGGATAAAAGCTGCTATTAATTTAAGCAGATAATCAAACACTGAGTTCACCTTTTAAGCATATACACTTTGATGTTCAGTTGACGTTAATAATTGTTTACCGGTGAATCCCGGTAGAAACTACCTGGTGCCCAGACTGATGTTCTTTTCTCCCATGGCTTTATAGATGGCAGCCAGGGCTTTCAGGTAATCAGCATTGGCATGGATGAGATTGGCCTCAGCTCCGGAAAGACGGGCCTGAGCATCCAGAACATCCGTGTTTGTGCCAACCTGGGCTTCATACCGGGCTACAGCCATCCTGTAGCTTTCTTTGGCCTCTTCCAGTCCTTCCCGGGCCACATCAA
>JAWOGL010000172.1:0-12604 GCA_046496945.1 Desulfonatronovibrio sp. | reverse complement strand
ATCAGGTATAACATGCCCAGCTAATGGTTTGCCTTAGGGAACCTGCGACAGGGAGTTCGTATCAACAGAAACCTGAACCGGGGACTGGCCACTGGCTATGGTGAATAGTTACCAAAAAAAAAGAAATTTTGACAGGATTAACAGGATAAGCAGTCTGCGGCCGGAAGCAGCAGACTGTATCAGCCAACGCCCAAGGCGATTGAAAACCTTTTAGCCCGCCATCCGCCTGTCCCGTTGAATTGCTTGAAAAGCAACGCCGCAGGGCATTCAACTGGGAGGCTGGACAAAAATGTTTCCCTTGTAATCCTGCAAAATAACCGCCGAGTCAAAAATCATGAACCATTAACATATCTGTTGACCATGCCCATTAGGTCCTGGTTGTCTATAGGCTTTGGTAAATAGGCGTTCATGCCGTGAGCAAAACACTTCTGCCGGCTTTCACTGTCGGCAAGGGCGGTCACTGCGACTATGGGGACGTCCTTGAGCCCGGAAAACTTGCCTTCGCGAATCATGGCGGTAAGCTCAAAACCATCATACTTGGGCACCATGATATCCATAAGGATAAGGGAAATATCCGGATTTTGCTTCAGCACCTGCAAGGCCTCCTGTCCGTCGGCCGCGGTAAGCACATTAAATCCTTTTGTCCTGAGCATACGGTCAATAAGCATCATATTGATTTTTTCATCTTCGACCACCATGATCTGTTTTACCTTATCCTCTGATAGTTTATCCTGACCGCCTTCTTCTTTTGCTTCCTGCTGATCTTCAGGTTCCAGATCGACTATCAGATAAAAACGGCTCCCTTTTCCCTGCGCTGATTCCACGCCAATGCGGGCTCCGATTGTATCAGCCAGCTGCTTGCACACACTCAGTCCGACACCTGACCCTTCCTGACTGTTAAACAATTCATCATCAAAGATTCCAAAGGGTTCAAACAATTTATCCTGAAACTCCCGGGAAATGCCCTGGCCGGTATCATTGACTTCAAAAATTAGAGACAACAGACCATTATCCTGGCCGGTATTTTTATGTTCATATTCAGAAACTTTAAGCAAAATCTCTCCCTGGCTGGTGAACTTTATTGCATTTTCCACAAGATTCCAGATAATCTGCCTGATAATACTGATGTCGCCTATATAACTGCCGGATATATTTTCTGAAACAGCAAAATCCAGATCGAGATTCTTATTTCTGGCCATGGGCATGAATAGTCCCGCAATCTTAGCCATCTCCTGCAAAAGATTGAAGGGTTGCCTGTAAACAGAGCGCATCCCCTTCTGCAGACTGGAAAGTTCCAGTATTTTATTGATGGACACCAGCAGCTGCCTGGAAGAATCCAGGGCCATCTGAATATATTCTTTTTCCGATGATTCCAGATCAGCCTTGGTCAGGGTCTGCAAAATACTCATTATACCGTTTAATGGTGTCCGCAGCTCATGGCTCATGGCTTCAAGAAACTTGTCCTTGGCCTTGTTGGCGGTCTCAGCCTTGTGCCTGGCATCGCTGAGTTCCTGTTCCATTTTCTTTCGCTGGGTAATATCAATATGAGTACCCACAATCCGCAAAGGCTTGCCTTCATTATCCCGGCGGACAACTTTGCCTCTGGCCAGTATCCAGCGCACATTCCCATCTTTGGTCAGAGCCTTGAATTCCAGGTTGTAATTAACGCTTTGCTCCATGAAGGATTGCAGTTCGTTACTGACTCTTTCCTTGTCTTCCGGATGAACTATCTTTAAAAAACTTGAGAACTCCATGGGCAGTTCATTGGGTTCATAGCCCAGCATGGTATACCATCTGGGGCTGAAATAAGCTTTACCAGCGGGCACGTCCCAGTCCCACAGAGCATCTTCAGTGGCCTCCATGGCCAGAGTAAAAAGCTCATTGGTCTTTTGAAGCTCTTCTTCCACCAGTTTTCTTTTGTGTCTGTGCCGCAGAAACCATATACCGTAACCCATATTCTGAGCCACTCTTTCCAGGTGACCCAGATCATCCGCTGAAAAATCCGCGTCTTTTCCACCGTAAATGGTCAGGGCGCCAAACCCGACTCCGGCATAAGCAATGGGAAGGGAAAGGATATACCTGATATCATGGGCTACGAACAGATCCTTCCAGGGGGCTGCGGAAGAATCATTAACCGGATCCGTGACAAAAGCTCTTTTTCCGGTCCTGATTGCCGTTCCGGTAGGTCCCTGTCCCAGGGGGCTTATGTCCCAATTGAACTTGAGCTTCCCGGCCATGTCCTTTTTATCGCCGCGGGCTGCAACAATTTTTACGCTGCTCTCGGCATCCATCTCGGCGTATCCCACTATGACCAATGCTGATTCCAGACTGGAGGCCAGAATTTCACAAACATCATCAAGCATATCTGATTCGTTTTTGGCCTTGATAATTACTTCACCGCATCTGTTAAGGGCCTGCAGAATCCAGTTGGTATGCACCAGTTTCTTTTCCAGACCGGCAAGCCTGGACACTCTCTGTCCAAGCTGGGCGCCAAGATTCAGATTCATGGCCCGAAGCTCGCTTATCTTAATCAAATACTCTATTCTGGCAGCTATCTCCTGGTCTTCAAAGGAAAAATCCAGATATCCGTCAGGTTCAAGTTCACTTATATCCTCTTCAATATCACTGCCCTGTCTGGAAGAAAGAGCCAGTACAGCCAGCCCGTATTCACTGGAAAGAGCTTTCAACCCTTCAGCAATCCGGACATAATCCGACCTATCTATCTGAGGGCACTTTGTTTCTACAACAAAAACATGAGAATCGTCGTCCATCTGAATATTTTCCGGAAAGTCAGAAATATCGCAGACCCTGACCTCAGATTCAGGCAGCAGCTCAGCAGCTGCATTTTTGATTCTGTCTGTAATATCCTTTGTTGCTGTCAGCAGGTGTATTCTGGGCATGATTTTTTCTTCCGAAGCTTGGGGCGGCTGTTGCCGTGTTTTTTATAAAAAATATCAGACTGCGGATAATAATTATCTGTTCAAAAAAAATTTTCTGAATAATATCTATCTTAATATTTATTTAAAGATAGCCCCGGTGTCTCACGTTGTAAAGAACAAAAACCATTCAGATTCCGTTAAAACACCTCTGCAGCCTGTATCTCAAATGGGTAAAGCGTTTGCCTGTACCCTGATTTTTTATGCCGATGCCCATGGCTTTGGAGGAACCGATGATAATTGCCAGTCGTCTGGCCCGGGTCAGGCCGGTATAAATCAGATTTCTCTGCAGAAGCATAAAATGCTGGGTTACCACCGGCATGATCACTGCGGGATATTCACTTCCCTGAGACTTATGCACGCTGACCGCGTAAGCCAGAGTAAGCTCGTCAATCTCATCGAGTTCGTACCTGATTTTCCTGCCCTCAAAGTCCACAACCAGTTCGGATTCTTCAGGATCAAAACTGACAATCCAGCCCAGATCGCCATTGAACACATCCTTTTCATAATTATTTCTAATCTGCAGAACCCGGTCTCCCACCCGGAAGGCCCTGTATCCCCGGACAATAGCATCAGGACCGGGATTCAGCCTGTCCTGCAAGACCCTGTTGAGTTCCTGGGTGCCCACGCTGCCTTTATGCATAGGGGTCAGAACCTGAATATCCTTGAGCGGATCCAGGCCGTAAACTTTGGGGATTCGTTCACAAACCATAAAAGCGATAAGATCCTGAATTTTACTCTGATCATCCTGCTCCACCCAGAAAAAATCCGCATCAGGTGGTTCTTTGGAAGAATTGACCGGGAAATGGCCGGTATTTATTCTGTGGGCATTAACTACTATGGAACTTTCCTTGGCCTGCCTGAATATGCTGGTCAATATGGCTCGGGGCACGGTCTCACTGGAAAGGATATCCTCAAGCACATTGCCCGGACCCACTGCGGGGAGCTGATTTACATCTCCCACCAGAATCAGCCTGCAGGTAACCGGCAGGGCTCGCAGGAGCTGGGTAACGAGCTGCGCATCCAGCATTGATGCTTCATCCACAATAGCTGCGTCAGCTTTAAGCTTATTTTCTTCGTTATGGTCAAAACCGCCGGAAGGATTAAACTTGAGCAGGCGGTGAATAGTGGTTGCCTCAGCCTCCGTGGCCTGAGAAAGCCTTTTGGCGGCTCGACCGGTGGGGGCGGCCAGCTTGATCTTCAGACCCAGTCCGCTCAGAGCCTGGACTATCATCCTGGTAATAGTGGTTTTGCCGGTCCCCGGACCTCCGGTAATAACATAAACTTTGTTCAGACAGGCATCAAGAACCGCCTGCTTCTGCTGGGAAGTCAGAGTAATCCTGTCTCTGTTTTCCAGCTGGGCAATACGTTGGCGAATTTTCTTTTCAGACAGACCTGAAGGATGGGTGGTCAGGCTGCAAAGCCTCTGTCCGCTTTCAATTTCCATCTTATAAAAAAAAGTCAGGTAAACCGCCCTGGAAATTCCCTGCTCCGGAAGATCCTCAACCACAATCTTCTTTTTCATTTCCAGAGAATCAATAGCCTGTTCAATAACTTCATAGTCAATATTTTCCAGGGCTTCTGACACTTTGGGCGTCAATTCCTGTGCCGGATAAAACAGATGTCCCTTTTCACTGAGCTGAAACAGGATATATATTACCGCTGCCTGAAGCCTTTGCGGACTGTCCTGAGGTACTCCCAGTTTCAGAGCCATTCTGTCGGCAGTCTTAAACCCTACCCCCCTGATATCGTATACCAGGTCATAAGGATTGTCTGAGATCCTGTTTACCGCGTCACTGCCGTATTTTTTGTAAATCCTGCCGGCAAATGTTGTGGGTATCTGGTGAGTCTGCAAAAAAAGCATGAGATTCCTGATCTCACGCTGGCTGCTCCAGGAATCTTTTATTCTTTGTAGTTTTTTCGGACCAAGACCGTCGATTTTCAAAAGCTTATCCGGATCTTCCTCCAGAATATCCAGTACTTTTTTGCCGAAAGCCTGAACCATCTTTTCGGCCATAACCGGTCCTACGCCTTTGATCATGCCCGAGCCAAGATAGCGCTTAATCCCGTTCACACTGGCCGGGAAAAGCTGTTCAAGTTCTGAAACCATAAACTGACGGCCATACTTGGGATGCTCTTTCCACTGGCCTTTTAACTCAAGCATCTCGCCTGGTATCAGCTTGCCCATGGTCCCGCATACGGTAACCAGGCCCGGCTCCTGAGGTGAGGTGACTCTGGCCACGGCATAGCCGTTTTCTTCATTCAGATATACAAGACTGGTTACTTCAGCTTTGAGAAGGTGCATCAGTTAAGGGGGTAAGATATTAATGAGGACACTTAGACCTTGCGAAACTATTATTGAAAATGCTTGCAGCTAATATAAAGATTATTCTTTACCGAAAAAAGCACTGGATTACAATAAATTAAACAGTCCTTTATGTGCCGGAACAATAAGTTTTCCAGCGCAGCCTGATGTTTCCAGCTGCAGATTAGCTTATTGACGATGCCTCGCTCCTGATTACCTTTTTTATATAAGAAAGGCAGCTGTTCACTCAATTTTTTGAACATCCCAAAGGCCAGGGTCGGCCGGGGCTTAACAGCGTGCCAGAAAAGTCCTTACCAGGCAGGTTGTTCAAAAATTCCAGGCAACAGTCCCGCTACCCACTTAGGATGCCACTGAAGACTTATGCCAGGATAATACTCACTTAAGTGGGTGCCGGATAAACAGCAAAAAAGTTCAAGATCAAAGTTTACCCCGTGAAACCTTCTTTCGTTTCACTGGGGCGTATTTATACAGGTAAAAGTTTAAACTTTTTGCAGCGACAAAGCCAAGTGGGAGTTTTTCAACAACCTGACAACCAATAGTAATTAAGAAAGGAGGTTACATGACTGATATAAGCAGTATCGACTTGAAACCAATTTTAAAAGCCCGGGGAAATTATTGTCTGTCTGTATATATGCCCACTACCCCGGTAGCCACAGATTGGAATGAAAATTCTGTCCGGCTGAAAAACCTGATTCGTAAAGCGGAAAAAGAGCTGGAACAGCAGAACGCGGATAAAACACTGATACGCAATCTTAGCGCACCATTGTGGAATTTGCAGGAAGATACCCGGTTTCTTCAGGAAATGAAAAACGGTGCCGTGTTTTTCTCCGGTCCTGATTTCTTCGAGTATTACCTGTTTCCGGTAGAAGTACAGGAAATTGCCATTGCAAGTGATCTTTTTTATATGAAGCCTTTGTTCAATCTTTTCACTTACAATACCAGGTATTATCTTCTTGTCCTGAGTAAACATAAAATTGCCCTTTACAAAGCCGACCGCTTCACCATCAAAGAAATCGAAATTCCTGACTCTCCGAAAAATCTGGAAGACTTCCTGCGCTTTGATGAAGAACAGAAACAACTTCAGTTTCATACGAGGGCACCCGGGCATGGCAATACCAGGGCGGCGATGTTTCATGGCCAGGGAGTGGGTACGGACAAGAAAAAGGAGAAAGAAAAATCCGCCAGATACATCCAGGCCGCAGAACAGGCCGTGTCTGATTTCCTGAGTAAGGAAACTCTTCCACTGATCCTTACAGGGGATGAGCATCTGCAGGGAATCTACAGAAAACACAATTCCTATAAAAATATGACAGATGAGAATATAACCGGCAATCCCGACCGCCTGAAACCCCATGAACTTCTGAATAAAGGCTGGGAGGTCGCCTCCAGGATAGCTGATCAGAATATTCAGAAAAGCGTGCAGGAGTTTCACAATGAACACAGCGACAACAAAACCACCGGGGAAATAGAAACCGTACTCCCGTCCGCCTTTTACGGAAAAATCGATACTTTGTTCATCTCCCACGAAGATCTTGTCTGGGGGGATTTCAAGGAAGAGACTGCTTCTGTTGACCAGTTTGATCAATGGAAGCCTGGAGCAGTTGAATTGCTGGATACAGCCCTGCATTTCACATTGATGAACGGCAACGGCAAAGTATATGTCCTGAAAAAAGAACACATGCCCGACCATGCAAAAACAGGAGCCGTTTACCGCTATTAAAAGGAGGCCTTATGAATGTACCCGCAGAAATCACTTACCGGGGTGTAGAAAAAACTCAATCACTGGACAATCTGATTCAAAGCAAAATCAGCAAACTGGATAAATTTTCCAACAGAATAAACAGTTGCCGGGTAAGTGTGGAACTGGATCAGAACAGCAAAAACACAAGCAATATCTACCGCGTCAGAATCGATCTGACCATGTCCCAGGGACAGGAAATCCCCATAATAGAAAAAACCAAACCCGATGATGAAAAACTGGGAGTGGAAGCCATTGTCCGGCGAGCCTTTGATATTGCCCAGCGTCAGGCTGTAAAATTCAAGGAACTGCAAAGCAGGGAAGTTAAAACTCACCCTGACCAGACAGTTCAGGGACTGGTAAAAAGTATATTTCCAGAGGAAGAATACGGATTCATCAAGACCCTGGATGGAGAAGATATATATTTTCACAAGAACAGCGTGGCCAATGACGACTTTGACCGACTAACCGTGGGAACCGGGGTAACCTATTCGGCAACGGAAGGTGAAAAAGGCCTGCAGGCTACCATTGTCCGCGTCAGGGACAAGCCGTCGCTGTAAAAACTTTTTCCGGATACGGCTGGTGAACGCAGTCTCTGTTAATTTCTGGTGGCAATAATAATTCCTCCAAAAACCATAATCCCGCTGACTGCGTGCACCCAGCCAACCGGCTCGCCCAGAATAAGAAAAGCCCCCAGACCGCTGAACAGAGGCAGGGTATAATATATCAGCCCCGCTGTTGAAGGTCCGATAACCTCTATAGCCCTGGTCCAAAGAAAAAAAGCCGCCAGGGACGCGCCAATACCGATATAAAGCACAGACCATACAATATCCATAGACAGGTCCGGGGCCCCTTTAAACAGAATCTCCAATCCAGCCCAGGGTATCAGCATCACAAACCCCAGAAAAAATGTGGACATCAAAAAAACGCTCTGGCTTATTTCCACCGGCTTTTTACGGATCAAAATACTATATCCGCCAAAGATCATAGCCGCCATAATCATCCACAAATCACCCACTGCAAAGGACAGATTCAACAGAATGGAAAGATCCGCCCTGGTAATAAGCAGAACAACCCCGGAAATTGCCAGGGCCAATCCCACCAGCCTGGCCATGGTAATGGGTTGACCCAGAAATATCCTGGCGAATATGATTATAAATACCGGCGTGGAGGTGGCAATCAACGAAAGGTTCAGCGCGGTTGATGTCTGCGCGGCCAGATAGATCAGAGTGTTAAACACTGTCACACCCAGAAATGCGGTGGGCAGAAGATAATAAATATTTTTTTTGACTACCGCGCGTTGCTTCCAGGTGTTGACGCCGGCCAGGGGCGTCAGGACCAGGCAGGCGGTAAGCCATCTTAAAAAAGCCAGAGTAGCCGGATTGACGGCTTCATTTAACCCTCTGGCTACAATAAAGTTTCCGGACCAGATCATGGTGGCTCCCAGGGCAAAAGCAAATCCGGCCCACCTGAGCATTACATCTTCTCCTCACAGCTTACTGCGCAGAGTTTTCCGCACATGGAACAGCCTTTCTGGTCACTGGTAACTTTTAATTTTTCCCGGACCAGTTCCTTGTCCAGAGCATTATTGATGATTCCTTCCCAGTCCAGATTCTGCCGGCACCTGGATATTGCTTCATCGCGCTCCCAGGCTCCGGCCACGCCTTTTTCAAGATCAGCTATGTGCGCTGCCACCCTGGAGGCCATAACTCCCTGATAAACATCATCTTCGCCAGGCAGATGGAGATGTTCCGCCGGCGTGACATAACACAGAAAATCAGCTCCGGCTGCTCCGGCAATGGCCCCGCCTATGGCTGCGGTAATATGGTCGTATCCCGCGGCAATGTCTGTGGGCAAAGGACCCAGCACATAAAAAGGCGCATTGTTGCAAAGTCTTTTCTGCAGTTTGATCTGACTCTTAATCTGATTCAGGGGAACATGTCCCGGTCCTTCAATCATGGTCTGAACTCCTCTGTCAAAGGCCCTTCCTGCCAGATGGGCCAGGACCATCAGTTCATCTATCTGGGCCGGGTCCATGGAATCCGCAATACATCCGGGTCTCATGCCGTCCCCAAGGCTTAAGGTCACATCATATTTATGCGCTATTTCCAGAAGAACATCAAAATCTTCAAATAAAGGATTCTCTTTTTTGTTTTTTTTAATCCAGTTCATGTGAATGGAACCTCCCCGGCTTACGCAGGGCATTATCCTCTCAAAATCCTTTAACTTTTCAATTGAACTTCTGGTTATTCCGCAATGAACGGTTATGTAATCCACGCCGACGCGGCACTGTTCTTCAATTTCCCGGAATAAAACATCACTGTCCATCCTGCTCAGGGGACTGCCTTTTTCCACCATTTTGGCGGCAAGGCCATATATGGGCACTGTCCCCAGCATTGTACTTGAGTTTTCAAGAAACATTTTTCTGACCAGATTCAGATCACCCCCGGTTGACAGATCCATAACCGAATCAGTCTCTGCCCTTAAGGCCTGAGCAAGTTTTCTTTTCTCCAGTTCCAGATCAGCGCATTCCCCGCTTGTTCCAAGGTTGGCATTGACCTTGGTTTTGAGTCCCTGGCCTATAGCCCGGACCAGGCTGAAATCATGGTTTATATTTCTGGGCAACACTGCCAGTCCCCGGGCTATGAGGCTGCATAGCCGGGAAGGGGGCATGCCTTCATGCAACGCGGCTGCTTCCATCTCCGGGGTGACTATGCCTGCTTTGGCTTTATCCAGCTGAGTATTCATGGATTCCTCCTGTTAAAAATTCAGGAGAGAAAAGAAGGGTCTGACCGGACTGGTGAATTGGGTTAGTGACATGGTCCAGCAAATCCTTGCCTATCCCTCCGCCGGTATTATCCGGATCAGGTTCAAGGGGTACATTCTCAGTCCGTATTCCGGACGCCCCCAGGCAACAGATCATGACTAAATCAGAAATAAGTTTATATTTCAACCTATTTAATGAGACAGAATTTATAAATTAATTATTCAGCCTGTACATCGGTCATCTTATAATATTCACGGTTTTGGCCTGCTTTTTGAATCAACATGTAAAACATAACACTCCAAAGGAATTCTAATATGATTATCAAAAATCCTGAACAGCATATGGCTGTCCTGCTGAACAAACTTCCGGACAATAATCCGGCCGGGCTCAACCAGGATCAGGGCAACGCATTTGAAATGATCATGAACAATAGACCGGCAACAATTCCCGCCTCAGCCGCCCCTGTAATGACCCGGGCATCCCTGCCTGAAAAAATACTGTTCAAAAATTACAACACAATGAATCAGCCCCCAGGCCTATCTGCCCAGCAAAGCAGCAAACAACAAATACCGTCTTCGGGCAGTCCCACCATAAGAAAAAGCATTTTGCCGGATACTCCCAGAATAGCTTCCAATGAAGTGCGACAAAAAATTGACTTTGGCGCTGTGAAAAACACACCGGAAGAACCCGTTATACCAGATGCTTCAGCCGGAAAAGAAACTCAGCCGGTCCTTCCCGGTTTATCTGCTCATCACCTGAATTCTTCTTTCAGCCCTGGGGAACATTTCTCAGGCAATCCAGGCCGGGCAGCAGGATTTGAAGCTGTTTCTGTTCAGACCAGTGCTTTGGCCGCAAATACAAATAATCACTATGGGACTGCTCAAATCCGGGAAGAAAGCAATCCTCTGTCAGACAGGCTCAGGTCCGAGATTGCTCCATTCAGAGAGCATTCAGTTAATGCCGGGGGAAGACAAAATTCCGCGGCTTACCAAGAACACGCTGCCTATAAAACCTCTGGGGCTTCTCTGGATACCCCGAATGTAAACAGTGAAAAAATCCAGCCGGGCCTCCTGGCCGCCAGGTTTGAATCAGCCAACAGCTCCGGAGCCATCGGCTATGACAAAAGAGGAGGAACCTGTTACGGTATTTACCAGCTCTCGTCACGCAGGGGAACCATGGGAGAATTTCTGGAATTTCTGGATGAGAGAGCTCCTGATATTTCCAGCCGTCTGCGCCAGGCAGGACCGGCTGACAGCGGCGGAAAAGAAGGCGACATGCCCAGGGAATGGAAAAACATAAGTGATGAACACCAGGCGCTTTTTGCTGATCTGCAGCACGAATTTATTTACAGTAAATTTTATGTCCCGGCTGCCCAGGGGGTCAAGTCCAGAACCGGCCTGGAAATGGAAAAAGCCTCCCCTGCCCTGCGCGAAGTATTATGGAGTACCGCGGTTCAGCACGGAGTTCATGGGTCCGGAAAAATATTTCAAAAAGCCATGGATTCCATTGACCTCAAAAATTCCAACCCTGCGGACAAGGAAATAATCCAGGCAGTGTACAACGAAAGAAGAACCAGGTTCACCGGTTCCACCCAGGCTGTGCAGACAGCGGTTCAGAACAGGTTCAATCAGGAAATGAAAATGGCCCTGGCCATGCTGCCCGGATCAGCCGATACCCATGCCTGATCATTTAAGCGCAGCACCATTTTATTTCATTTACTACGAATGATAACTTACTGTAACCATTCACCATATATTATGACCAGCCCATGAATTTAAGGCCGGCCCCGGTTTCATGTTTCGCCATTGATGCGATGTTTGACCGTCGCAGGTTCCGTTCAGACAAACCATACATATTATAAACTGCCGATTTTTTCCTAAAATATTCAAAGCTTCCAATCCAGGATAACATATCCAGCTATTGGTTTGTCTTACGAAACCGCGACAGGGAGTTCGTATCAACAGAAACATGAACCGCGGGCCGGCCGCTGGCTATGGTGAATAGTCACCATATCTTTTCATAATTTGTTATGGTCAACCGATAAATTGAAGGCCCGCTAATGGCTATGGCAAATAAATATAACTATTCCAGCCTGTCACAACCATGACGGACAAGTTCTTCAAAGTAAGCAATGGTCCGCTTTAAACCTTCCCGCAGGGGAACTTCAGGCTCCCAGCCGAACTGCTGCCGGGCCAGACTGATATCCGGACGGCGCATCCTGGGATCATCCTCAGGCAAAGGGCGATGAACAATCTCTGACTTGCTGCCGGTTATGTCAACTATGGTTTCAGCCAGCTCTCTTATGGTGAACTCCCCGGGATTGCCCAGATTAACCGGACCGGAAAACCCCTTTTCATTATTCATAAATTTCAGGAATCCATCCACAAGATCATCAATATAACAAAATGACCTGGTCTGTTCTCCGTTGCCGTAGAGAGTAATGGGCTCCTGCCTCAGGGCCTGGATAATAAAATTTGAAACCACCCGGCCGTCAGCTGGATGCATCCTGGGGCCGTAGGTGTTGAATATGCGGCCCACCCGGATGTCCAGACCGTGCTTGCGGCGGTAATCAAAAAAAAGGGTTTCCGCGCATCTCTTGCCCTCGTCATAGCAGGACCTGGGGCCTATGGGATTAACATTTCCCCAGTAATTTTCCACTTGAGGATGAATCTCTGGATCTCCGTAGACTTCGCTGGTGGAGGCCTGGAAAATACGGCAGCCCAGTCTCTTGGCCAGACCCAGCATATTGATGGCGCCCATCACGCTGACCTTGGTGGTCTGAACAGGATCATGCTGGTAATGAACGGGAGAGGCCGGGCAGGCCAGATTCCATATCT
>JAWOGL010000089.1:0-4472 GCA_046496945.1 Desulfonatronovibrio sp. | reverse complement strand
CCCATATCTATGGAGCCAGGGTCGCGTTAGGAATGCCGGTTACCCGGCTCCCCGCGCACCCTTCGACAAACTCAGGGTGAGCGGGAAATGGTGGGCCAGATTAAGAAGCCCTTCGACAAGCTCAGGGTGAACGGAAAATGGTAGGCCAGATTAAGAAGCCCTTCGACAAACTCAGGTTATTGAACCGAAATTGCACCAGGGAAATTGCAATACGCTGCAATAGTGACTTTAACTTCCTTCTTTTTTATTTTCAGATTTCCAGTCTTGAACTTTCAATTCTTAAGTGTAAATATCTGTTCGTATTCCGGAAAAATAACTACCCGGACAGCAATCAACAGTTATACATCGGAGATTTATGAATCAAAAACAGGTAACAGCAGTTGAACAATTCAAGAATTGGCAGGAAACGATTGAAAAGTGCCTTGACCGGCTGGATGCCGGCAAGGTTCTTAAAAGACGCAAACTGATCATTATCAAGCCCAATCTGATCAATGATTCACCGCATCCAATCACCACTCACCCGGACATGGTCCAGGCGCTGGTGAAGTATATTCGCAACCATTCCAAAGCCAGGGTGGTTATTGCCGAAGGGTGCGGGGATTGCCACCTTGAAACTCCTGAGGTGTTTTCCAGGCTTGGCTATGAGGATCTGGCCAGGGATTATGGTCTGGAACTTGTGGATTTCAATAAGGCGCCCCTGACCAGACTTAAAAATCCTGAGTGTGATGTTTTTCCGGAGATATTTCTTCCCAGGATTGCGCTCAAGGGGTTTTTGATCTCAGTCCCTGTGCTTAAAAGGCATTCTCTGGCCCGGGTAACCCTGTCCATGAAAAATATGATGGGCCTGGCTCCGCCCAGTCATTACCAGCAGGGAGGAAGCTGGAAAAAGTCGTTTTTTCACGCCCGGATGCAGCGTTCTATATTTGAGCTCAATATGTACAGGCGTCCGGATCTATCCATTATTGACGCCACTGTGGGCATGGCTGAGTATCATCTGGGCGGCCCAACCTGTCAGCCGCCGGTGAATAAAATTGTGGCCGGTTTCGACCCGGTGGCGGTGGACTCCATTGGTGCAGGACTGCTTGGCCTGTCCTGGAAGGATGTGCCTCATATCCGCATGGCTGACGGGATGCTCGGCAATGCCCATGAAAGGTAGCCAGAAAATAATGGCCTGCATGCTGCCGGTTGATATTAAGAAAGACACTTCTGCTGCCAGCCGGCATGTTTTCATGACCAGGGTTTGGTTATTTTTTCCTGGAGCCCTTACTGGTTTTTTTCAAAAATAAAACCAAGCACCTTGTCCAGGGATGCCAGGCTTGAATTGACAGCGCTTTGCTCCTTACTGCTGATCACTCCGGTACTCTTCATTGCCTGGAGCTGTTCCAGGGTTCTGATTATAAAACTGACTGCAGAAGGTATGTCCAGATCGTCTGCCAGGTGAACAAATGCCCCGTTAAGCAGAGTTTGAGCACCAGGAAAAGACTGTGAAGGGCCGGTTTAGTCTGTGGATTATTATCTTCCTGAAATCCCATCACCAAATTTCTCAAGCGGTTGAACCTGGACCCGGCTTTTTCAATGCTTTCAGTGCTGAGATCCAGGACAGACCTGTAATGTGCTGACAGAAGGAAAAAACGCAGAAATCCCGGAGTCCATCCTTTTTTAAAAAGGTCTGCAGGATAGACGATATTTCCCTTGCTTTTGGACATCTTGGCTCCCTCCACCATGAGGTGCTCTCCATGCAGCCAGAACGGAGCAAGGGTGGTTCCGGACAGAGATTCCATGACAGCGATATTGTAATCATGATGCCGGTAAAGGTTGTCCACTCCTCCGCAGCAGATGTCCAGTTCAAAGCCCAGTTCCTGACTGATCATGGCCGGATCCTGAATGTTCCAGGCCGGTCTGCCTGGTCCTATTTCGGATTCCCAGACAAAAGCGTCTCCTTGTCTTTTACCGTTCCAGAGAATGAAATCCCCGAGATTCCAGCGTTGCCCGGGATAAGTATCCTTTCTGAAGCGGACTTTCCTGGAGGGCCAGCGACTCATATCCAGACCGTAAAGCCTGCCGAATCCCTTGAAGGTCAGAGGATCAAAAAATACGTCCCCCTGGTGCCAATAGGCATTGCCTTTTTCCAGGAGCAGCTTAATCAGTCCGGCAGCCTGGTCCACACTGGTGGAGGATCTGGGGATCTTGTCGGGGAGCCTGATCCCCAGGGTCTGGGCATCTTTGAGAAACTGTTCTTCATTGGGTTTGGTGAGTTGGGAAAGGTTCTTAAGCCCTCTGGATCCGGCTTCGGACAGGGCCTTGTCCTCAATGTCAGTGAAGTTGATCATCCTGTTGACCCGGTAGCCCAGGGCTTCAAGAGTGCGTTCAAGGACATCTTCAAACAAATAGGTCCGGTAATTGCCGATATGCGGAAGGTTGTAGACCGAAGGCCCGCAGGTGAAAAGCTTTACCTGGTCTTTTTTCCGAGGTTCAAAGAGGTCCTTATTCCGGGTGAGAGTATTCTTCAGTAAGAGTTTCAAAAGTTCCTCCAATAGCAGGGTAGTACGGCCGGAGCTCACCGCTGACCGTAAACCAGGCAGGGCTGCGGCTTGAAGATCATGCGGGCCGGCAGGGTTACTGGGAATTATGATGAATAAGTTCAACTTATTCAATTTAAAGAGTAAATTTATGCATGCCCCTGTCAAGCCCATTGCCGTGGAGCACATCCTTTTTTTCAGAAAAGGAAAGCCCGGTTAAGATCCGGGCTTTTTAATCAAAAATATGTTGCCAGACATGGCTATAACTGCCTGTTAACGGGGTTTGGTCGGAAAAACCATCTGGCCGCCAAGGTAGCCAAGACCCATGACCAGCAAAGCCAGGGCCAGTATCAGGAGATGATATATCCATTGAAAAAAGGATATGTCCACGGCTCCTGAGGCCCTCAGTATGACGGCCAGAAGTCCCGTGGCCAGCAGAGTCACGGCCAGCCTGATCTTCCAGCGAACCAGCCAGGTTTTTTTAGAGCGGTAATTGACCCACAGGGTTAAAAAGCCGGTGCCTACTGTGAGCAGGGCTGAAAAGACTCCCAGGATGAGCATGACAAAGGCGAAGATTTCAAAGTTGAGGTTTGTGGTTGACCCGAATACAAAATGAATCAGAAGAAACAGCAGGGCCGTCGTCAAATAGGCCGTAGGAAAATGAGCGCTTATGGGATGCGGATGTCTGCGCAGGATGGGAAAGAGACGAAACAGTAATTTCATGAGTCCGGGCAAATCCCAGCTGCGTTGTTCCGGCTTGAGCACGCCAACCTCTCTGACCCGCTTGCTGGTGAAGACCTCGGCGAAATGGGGGGCTCCGGCCAGCTGATCAGTAAGGTCGACTCCTGAAAGATGCATGTTCATGTGGGATCCCTTTTTCCACAGAGGGCTGTCAGTCAGGTCGTAGACAGTATTTTCAAAAACAACGTAAACTGGTCTTCCTTCACGGCCGTCGCCTTTGGCCACTTCTTCAAGGCTGAACTGCTTAGTTTTCTCGAACATGCAAGCATTCTCCTTTGATAAAGTTATAAAAATTAATTGAGACCTTCCTGCCGAATACGCGAAATTTCACCCTTTCTGTATCAGTCTCAGGCATTAATATTAAATAGTTTTTCATCCGGAAACGGTTCTTTTCCCTTTTGGCGGCGTCAATCTGCACAATTATTTGTCAACGTATTAAGATAAGCCTCCTCATAATTGTTTGATTTCCTTGCCAAACGAAAAAATTCCTCGTTTCCGGAAGGAAAACCGTCAGTTTCAGCATCCTGAAAGAAAGACTTTCCAGATGGCAACTAAATAATTAAATTTAAGTGTATGACCTTATAAATAAGGCGAAGATGATCTGATCCTTAACAGCCCGTTGAACCGTAAATTCCAGTTCCACCGGCGAACCATGGCTTTTTTAATGAAAATTCACTGCTCCGGTATTGCGCCTTCCTTCATAACCAATTGATCTGTTAACTGGCTGAAAATCTACCAATTGCTGCGTCGCTGCAAAAATTTCAAACTCTTACGTATCATAAATACACTGCGATCTTGAACTTTTTTTGTTGTTTATCCGGCACCCACTTAAGTGAGTATTATCAGGGCATAAGTCTTTAGTGGCGCTCTAAGTAGGTGCCGGACTGTCGCTTGGAATTTTTGAACAGCCAGTTGAATAAGGACTTTTTCAACACGCTGTTAAGGGGTTTCTGCAGATATCTTGTATCTTTTCATGATGCCTCCCCGGCATGAGTCCGGCTATACATCTTTTTAACATGGTGCTGCTGATCCTTGATGTCAAATTCAAAGGTTCACGATCCTACTGAACGAGGCGTTGACGAAGATCTTTTTGCCTGTTGCCCTTAGAAGGCCAAGGGCGAGGTAGTTCATGTCGAATACCTCATGAATCATTATCCAGGCGGATCAGGTCCTCAGCTTTTGAAGATTTTCCTGATATTCTATTTTTGTAAC
>JAWOGL010000076.1:0-9889 GCA_046496945.1 Desulfonatronovibrio sp. | reverse complement strand
AATCACCTCCTGCCTGGTTTCTTCCAGATCAGCCATTTTCTGTTTGAGCTTACGGCGCAGAAAAAGACTGATCCCCCCCAGAAACAAGGTGATGACGCTGACAAATATTACCGAGAGCTTAATAAGCTGGAGTTGTTCCCTGCTCAAAACTCCAGGACTTTGTATAGGTAGCCAGCGGTTCATGATAGTCATAATTTCCTGCTCAGAAATGCTTTGCATGGCCTTTTGCATGGCGCTGAACAAAAGAGGATATTTTTTACTGACCGCAAAGCTAAGCTGGTAGCTAAGCCCCGTGTTTCCCGCCACCCTGAGGTTGGGCAGCTTTTCTTCTTCAATATAATGGGCAGCCACTGCCAGATTCTCGATCATGGCGTCCACTACTCCGAAAGACACATCCCGGAGTCCTTCATTGACGTTTTCAACCGTAACTATTTCCAGAGAATCTGAATAATTATCCCGCAGAAAATTCTCGGTCACATAGCCTTCAATAGCTGCAACCCTCAGACCTTTGAAGTCGTTCAGCGATCCGGCTTCGGTCCTGTCCCTGGTGGTGATGACCACAACCGGAATATCTACATAAGGCTCGCTGAAATACGCGTATCTTTCCCGCTCCGGACTCCTGACTATAGCCGGTGCAACGGGCGCTTCACCGCTTTCCAGGGACTCAAGCAGAACAGTCCACTCTCTGGCCGGAACCGCCTCAAAGGACACTTCCAGACGTTCTTCAATAAGACGCATGATGTCCGCGGCCAGACCCTCAAAACCGCCGTCTGGGGACTGGAATTCAATGGGAGGGAATTTTCGGTCATACCATACAGCCAGCTTGTCTGGGTTTTGATCAAGCCAGGCTCGCTCTTTCTTTGTAATATTAACTGAGGCACTGCTTTTACATGGTGTCAGAACCACCGGAAAAACCAGAAAGAATACGCAGATCGTTAAAAACAATCTGGTCTGCTGAGCCATGTGTACCTCCTGAAAATATTAACAAACATGCATCGTTCAACAGTTAATACCAGAAAATAATACCTGATGAAACCTTTCCTTACCAGCATTTTCAAATACTGAAAAATATTGGTTAACATTGTTGGAAAAGTCCTTATTCAACCCAATATGAACGAACCATTATTCCAGCAGAATAATTATTCCAGTTTCATCCGGAAAGTCTTTCTTTCAAGATGCTGAAACTGGAGGTTTTCTTTCCGGAAAAGAGGAGTTTTTTCTTTTGGGAAGGAAATCAAGCAATTATGAGGAGAGGTTTTTTAATTCGTTGACAAACAATTGTAAAGAATGGCCCCGCCAGGAGGAAAAAGGACCGTTTGCGGATAAAAACAATTCTATCCGCGCAAAGTGGCTGCAAGCCTTAGGGGGGAAAGAAGCAGATCAAGGGCGTGATTTATGTGGGTGCAGACTATGTCCGCGCTTTGCAGGGTAATCAGGGCGGCTCCTTCTTCCTGGACAAGCCCGATTCCAAGAGCTGATTTTTCCAGCATAAGTCTGTCGTTTCGGCCGTTGCCTATGGAAACCGTATATTCAGCTCCTGTTTTCAAAACGTATTCAGCTTTGGCCCGGGCCTGGTCTCCCTTGCCGATAAGGTGAAACAGACAATCAATGCTGGAAAGTTTGTGGCGGGCATGACCAAAAGTATCCGCGGTAAGAACGTGAATTTTCAAGTCTGTTGAAAGCCGCTTCAGCCGGTTTTTAACTCCGCTTATTATCTCGCCGTCAAGGGCCAGGGTACCGTTGTAGTCCAGAACCAGGTGTTCAATCTTCAGTGTTTTGTATCCCGGGATATCTATGGTCAACATTAATGCTTTACCTGTGAACTTTTGCAAAAAGACATAATTTATTATCCTGAAAACAGAACTGACCAAGTGCCCAAAATATCTTTACACGACAGAGCGTTCAAAGATCTCCAGTGCAGGAAGCAATCCGGCATCAGGTCATGTTACCAAGCCTGGCCGGAATATCCCAGGCCCTGCACAGTCTGAGTACTGCCCGGGGCAGTAAGGATTCCCATTCCCCGCCCTCAATCATGAGTTGCCTGACATGGCTTGAGCTTAACCCTTTTTCCTCAGGCTCTACCTCCCAGAGCACATGGGTGCTTAACCCGATATTTCTGAACTGGTCCAGCTTTTTTCGCCCCCATTGATCATAAATGGACAAAAAGAAAACCGCGTCCATGGGAACGTAATATTTATAGAGCTCCGGTCTGGTAATCGGCAGAGGTGTAATGGTCATCTCTTCCATGCTTATCCCGGCCTCAAGCAAAGCCTCCCTGACCATGATCAGGCGCTCAAAATAAGTCAAAGGATTGGCCAGGGGGTCGGATCGCTTGGTATCCGCCTGCACGTCCGTGGTCAGAACAGGGTCAGGATTGGTTATCCCCACCACCAGATGGCGGCAGAGTCTTTTGCCGGCCAGCAGATACTTAAGATGATCGTTATGCAGCACCTGAAATCTGCCGTGGATTACGCCCAGATCCAGCAAATCAGATCCCATGATCAAGTGCCTCGCCTGTCTGAAGGCTGTCTGTCGACAATGACATAGTGTTCTTTGTTTGTATCTATTCACCTTATATTATGATCAGCCACTGAATCTAAGGCCAGTCCCTAGTTCATGTTTCGCCATTGATGCGATGTTTGACCGTCGCAGGTTCCGTTCAGACAAACCATACACACTAAAAACTGCCGATTTTTTCCAAAATATGCAAGATTTCCAATCCAGTATAACATGTCCGGTTAATGGTTTGTCTTACGGAACCGCGACAGGGAGTTCGTATCAACAGAAACATGAACTAGGGACTGGCCGCTGTCTATGGTGAATAGTTACCTTTGTTTTAAAATAATTCTCAAGCAGATTTCTTGTTGCCATGGCCTCCTCCTGATTACTGAGCTCAATAGTCCACCAGGTACAGTCCGTTTGCAGCAGTCTTCCAAGCACACCGGCCAGGGGTTCAATATCAGTAATTGGATGATGTCCCTGTTCATCCTCTCTGCCGTAAACATGAACTTCGTAGAGCCTGGATTCAAACAGATCCACGATCTCTGTGAAAGTTATCTGTTTATCCATGACCATGGCACAGCCCCGGGCATGTCCCACGTCCAGCGTAATCATTGCCCCGCTCTTCTCCGCCCGTTCAAACACCTTGAAGGGATCGGCGCCGTGTCCGATTCTCATATTTTCAAGACAAATGGTCATGCCCAGCCTGTGGGCGCGCTCCACCAGCCGGGAAAGATTTTCCAGGATATGCTCTTCTTTGACCGGACACTCCGGCAACAGACCGGTATGCACTGTGACTGCGGACTCACCATATCCGTGCATGGCTTTAAGACTCTTGATGTGTGCTTCCAGAGCCTTGCGGGCCAGATACTTATCCGCGTGACCCAGTTCGTACTGAAAATACCTGGTATGAAACCTGACCGGAATATCTGAATCTATAAAAGGACGGATCACCCCCGGCAGAAGATCAAGACCGTGCGGATCAGGGGAGTATTCAAGAGCGTAAGCATTCTGTCTTGCCCATTGAAAACGGGACCAGGAGTCAGGGAAATTGGCTGAAAAGGCCAGATTTAGTGATGATTTTTTCAACATTTACAAACAAAATACAGTGATTGCCGCAGTTAAGTCCAATATAAATTTTCAATACATACCGCGTGCACATATTATCTTTTTCAATACAGAGTATCAGCAGCGCCTGCCTAAACCTGTGTTAAGTCCACAAAAAAAGCGTCATTTACCCCGTCCAGGAGGAGAAATGATTCTGCGGCCACCTGCATAACCACTGCGTCACTATATTCGGCAAGGGTTTTAAGCTGAGGGTGCGTGCGTATGAGCAGATCCAGAAGAGGGTCCTGTTCGGATGAATGAGCCGGAAAACATGTCCCGCTGATAGTCAATGCTTTTATGGATTGCCTGTCGCCCTGCTTATCAGCTCTGGTGTCCACCATAAGGCAGACCTGGGGATTGGCATTAATATTCCTGAACTTCCGGGAATCCTTCCTGGTCAGCATATATATTTTCAGACCGCCATCACCGGATACATAAGCCATAAGCGAACAATAAGGCGTATTCTCAGCGCTGGTCGCCAGGACTGCAAGGTCGTTGGCCCGGATAATTTCTTTAATGGTTTTCAGCATCAGTCCCATCCTGCTTGCGGGTTATGCGCAGCCCTTATAGGGGCCGGGTAAAAAGATAATTCAAAACTTCAATCCTGAACATTGAATCCAGAACCCGGGGATAAGCATAAGGCGCAATTCCCGCGTATGTAGCGCCCTTACTTTATTTATTTTTGTCGCCGGCCTTTTCTTCCTCACGGGTAAATGTATGTCTCGCGGCAACGTCTTTGAGCACCTTCTGATAATCATCTTTTAATTTATACATATAATCCGGGTCGGTTTTGCCTTTCCAGGTTTCAACCTCTAGAAATCTTTGAGGGATTCTGATTTCTTCGGGTTTAAAGCCGGTCCTGAATTTCAGAGCCCAGCGATGGGCCTGTACAGCTTTCACGCTTTCGTCCAGAGCCTGTTCAGAGAAATCATATCCCAGAGAGTTAAGAGCCCTTAGAATAGTTTCTCTGGGATAGGCTTTACGCCCGAACAGACAGCCGGCCATGGAACACATAAGTATCCGGTAGTTTTCCTGATCCTGCATGTAATCTATTGCTTTGGCCGCGTTTTTGGCCTGCTTTTCCTGATCAAAACTATAAGCTCCGGTATCCAGATGAGAATGCCTTAAACCCAGGGCCTGACTCACAAAATAATTTTCCCCGGTGGCATATCCTGCCATTTCCTGACCAAGGACGCAGGCAAATTCCTCTCCTCCGTATTTTCCGGCGGCAACCAGGGCTCCCCGGCCCAGATAACGGTAGAATTCGTTGCTCTGATCCGCAAGATTTTTCAAAGCAGCCTGATAAGACTCTACATCGCCGAATTTCAGTTCGGACAGAGTCTCCCGGGTTGAAACAATTCCTTTTTCCACGGCTTCCGTGGCCCAGGCCAGGGCTACTCCAGCACTTATGGCGTCCAGACCCAGTTTCTCCACATCTTCCAGAAGGGTCAGCACCCCGGAGGCTGAAGTCACTCCAAGCATGGAGCCGACACCGAAAATCGGCTCATAATCATAGGATACCTGTCTGTATAAATATTCATGCTCATCTCCAAATCTCTCCCGCAGCAGGCCGATATGAATACATCCCACAGGACATCCGGCGCAGGCCACCTGCCTGAGCAGCAGATCCTCAGCGAATTTTTCCCCGGAAATGGATCTGATCTCAGGATCATGAGTACTTTGGAGGTTCCGCCAGGGCAGTGCCTTTAATTCATTAAGGGGAATAAGATTCTCAGGAGTGCCCAGGTCATGATACTTGCGCACCGCTCCGCTCTGGGTAATATCTTTATAAATATCCTGGTAGGCCTTATTATAGTCTTTTGCAATTTCAGAAGATAAATCATGGGTGGCATCTCCGGAAATAATAATTCCCTTAAGATTTTTGGCCCCCATGGCAGCGCCTCCGCCCAAACGTCCAAAATGACGATAAGTATCCACATTTACACAGGCGTAGCTGACCAGATTTTCTCCTGCCGCCCCTATGCGCAGGATACTTCTGTGTCCCGGATTTCTGGGCTTGAGATTTCTAAGCATTTTTCCTGTCTTATAGATATCCATGCCTTTCAGATAATGAACGTCCTGGATATTAATCTCGTTTGCTCCAAAACCAAGACAGGTGAGTTTTTCCGCTCTGCCGGTTATCACCAGGGCATCATATCCGGCAAATTTCAGGGCAAGGGCAGACCTGCCGCCTCCGTGTGATTCAGCATACTGCCCGTTATAAGGGGACATGAAGCACATTATGGTTTTGCTCATCATGGGGAAGTAGCCGGTTAAAGGCCCAATGGCAAAAATAACAGGCTGGTCCGGATGAAAGGGATCCTGGTCCAAATCAGCATAGTGTTCAAAAAGACCGGCTGCCAGTCCGCTTCCGCCCAGCCATTTTTTCCTGGTGTCAAAATATTCAACCTTTGATTTTTTTCTGGTCAGATCAACTGCAAGTATTCTAAACTTATTATTCATTGCTGGTCTCCTCTGAAGGCTCGGCCATTTCAAGACAATCATGAGGGCATAAAGGAACGCACTTTCCACAATGAATACAAAAAATCGGAATATTCTTTTCCGGATCAAAGTAGATAGCGTCAACCGGACAGGCCCTGGCGCATTCCCCACAATTAATACATAGTTTTTCCTTAAAAATAACTCCTCCGCCTTTTTTGGGCTTTAGAGCCTCTGTGGGACAGACCGGAGCACAGGGAGGCGGGTCACAGGCAAGACAGACCGTAGCTTCAAATCCGGTGCTGATGCCTCCCGCGGAATGGATTCTTATACCTGATCTTTTCCAGGACAAAGATTTATGGACATTTCTGGCACAAGCCAGAGAGCACGAATAACAGCCTATGCAGCGTTTCATATTGCTTGCTTTCAGAATTTTCACTATTTTAAGTCCTCCACTTTTCAGACAAATTATTCAGTTTTCCTCGGAAAAATCTTTCAGCAACCATACCCCGGATATAAGACTGTATCATTCTGCCGGACTGCTCAAGGGATACAGCAAATTAATGTTTTACCTTGGAAGAAAGATTGATTATGGAAATTTTTACAGGCCTGGATACTTTGAATCTAATAATAAAAGGCTGTATTTACTGCTTGTCAATAAATCTTATCAACCATAAACCAGGATATTTAAGAGGCTAAACCATGAATTTTAGCAAAAGAGTCTCCAGCATTCAACCCTCAGCCACCCTGGCCATCAACGCCAAAGCCCAGGAAATGCGGTCTCAGGGCGAAAACGTTGTCAGCCTTGCAGTGGGTGAACCTGATTTTCCCACCCCGGATCATATAATCATGGCCGCTAAAAACGCCCTGGATGAGGGATTTACCAGATATACCGCGGTTCCGGGCATGCCTGAACTAAGACAGGCTGCTGCCGCATATTTTGCCGGAACCTATAATATCGACTGCGGATTTGATGAAGTTATCATCTCCAACGGAGGTAAACAATGCCTGTACAATATTCTTCAGGCCATAATAGATCCAGACGATGAAGTGCTCATCCCCGGCCCTTACTGGGTCAGTTACCCTGCCCTGGTTCAGCTTGCCCAGGGAATTCCTGTAGTGGTCTCCACCGAGCCTGAAAACAATTTTTTAATCAAGCCTGAAAATCTGGAAAAACATGTTACCTCCAGAACAAAAGCCCTGATCCTGAACACCCCTTCCAATCCCACTGGATGCCATTATTCCCAGGAAGCCCTTGATGAACTGGCCCGCTGGGCAGCCTCCAGAAATATATTCGTAATCAGTGATGAAATATATGACCAGTTGATATACCCTCCGGCCAAACCGGCATCCTTATGCGAATTCTGGTCGGAAAACAAGGATAAAGTTGCAGTGGTCAACGGGTTGTCCAAGACTTTTGCCATGACCGGATGGCGCGTGGGTTACGTACTGACCCATAAAGATCTCATAAAATCCATGACCAAAATTCAGGGGCAGTCAACTTCAAACATCTGCTCAATAGCCCAGAAAGGTGCCCTTGCCGCCCTGACCGGATCCTTTGACTTTATTGACAAAATGAAAGCGGCGTTTGAGCCTCGAAGAGATCTGGCCGTGGAAACGATAAATTCCTGGCAGGGAGCTTTCTGCCCCAGACCAGACGGGGCCTTTTACGTCTTTCCCCGTCTGGATTCGTTTTACAAAGGTGATGTGGACAGCTCTACCAGATTGTGTCAGGTTATCCTGGAAGAAACCAAAATAGCCCTGGTTCCCGGCGCGGCATTCGGCGATGACCGCTGTGTGAGGTTTTCCTATGCGGTTAAAGACCAGGTTCTTAGGGACTGTCTGAAAAGAATCGGACAATTGCTGGTTAACTTATAGCCGGGAAACAATATTTTAGTTTTAATCATCGGCCAGTCTGCTCTCAAAGCATGGTCAGCAGTAACCAGCAACCTTTTACATGTCCGGCCGTTGAGTAAGAATTTTTCAATAATCTGCTATGGAACACTCCGGTGTTGCCCCGGCAGCGAATCCGTCGGGACAGAATTGAACATGCATGATCAGAAAGATAAAAAATATAAACAAGATCGGTACAGGATGAATCCTGCCTCCATAAAGGTTTCATAACTTGCTTAGGCATCTTTTCAAACCTGACCCTGCGCGTCCATTTCAATTCGTCAAATTTCTCTCCTGGAGTTCTTTGGCCCTGATTCTGGCATCCAGTCTTATCTTGTCTATATTTATCGCCAATTATGCCAGACAGACCATAATCAGCAAAAACCATGAATTTGCCCTTCTCCTGGCCGAAAACCTTAACCATCAGATATATCAAAGATTTATCCTGCCCACGGTCCTTGGTTTCGGCCGCATTGAGCTGAAACAGTCTGCCCAGTATGAACGCCTGGACCAGGTGGTTACTTCCACAACTCACAGCTTTCACGTCCTGCAGGTAAGTATTTATGATACTCAGGGCAAGATTTCCTACTCCACCAGCAAAGACATGGTAGGAGAAACCGGACTTAAAGACACTGTTCTTTTAAAAGCTCTGGAACAGGGAGAGCACAGCTTTGAACTGCAAAAAAACATCTCCGGCCTCATGGCCATGTTCAAAGTTTCTCTTGAGCCGAATTCCATAATTCTGAGAACGGTTTACCCTTTAAGGGCTGAAAGAACACTGGGTCGCAAAGAAAAAACAATTATGGGCGTACTGGAATTTACCCAGGACATAACCGATGACTACAGAACAGTAATCCATTTTCAATGGCTTATTATCTTAGGCTCATTTACTTCTTCGCTTATACTTTTCTTTTTGCTGTACATGATTATACTTCGCACAGACAAAGTTCTGGCCTTTCGGCTTGCGGAAAAAGAAAAGCTGGAAAACGAACTCCATCAAAATGAAAAACTGGCCAGTATGGGTAGAATGGTGGCCAGTATCGCCCACGAAATCAGAAATCCTCTGGGCATTATTCGCAGCAGCAGTGAGATTCTATGCGGCCGGGCCAAAAAGCAGGGATCTTCTGATGCCAGACTCCTGGAAGCAATTTTTGACGAATCCAAAAGACTGAGCCAGACGGTCAATGATTTTCTGGATTACGCCAGACCCAAGCAACCCCGCATGGACAGAGTGGATCTGGTCAGGGTGCTGCGGGAAATGCTCTCTTTCCTGGGGTCGGAAGTGGAAAAGAAAAAAGTAACCGTGGAAAAAGAATTGCCGGATAAACTGGTAGTTGCCGGTGACAAGGATCTTCTCTACCGCGCCTTTTATAATATTTTTGTTAACGCGCTTCAAGCTGTACCGGAAAACGGTTCCATAAAGGTAACAATTAACAGTGAAGAAGTATCTGAAGTAGTTATTTCTGACAGCGGCCCCGGCTTTGAACCCTCCATGCTAGATAAGTATCTGGAGCCTTTTTATACTACCAAGGACACCGGCACTGGCCTGGGCCTGGCTATAGCCGTGAACATCTTCAAAAATCACGGTGCTGAAGTTATTCTGGAGAATAACGATGAGGGCGGGGGCATGGTCAGAATTAAATTCACCAGGATAGAACAGGATTCAACAGCGTGTTGAAAAAGTCCTTACCAGACAGGTTGTTCAAAAATTCCAAGCGACAGTCCCGCTACCCACTTGAGTGGATATTTATCGGTATGAGTTGTGACTGCCAACTCAAGTGGGTGCCGGATAAACAGCAAAAAAAGTCCCCGGAATCATTTTTTCTTAATTTTCAACGTTGAACATTGAACGTTGAACTAAACTTATAGCGACACAGCAATTGGAAGATTTTCAACGCCCTGTTAAAGAAATCCTGACAGCTTCAGGAGTTATGAATCCAAAATAATAAGT
>JAWOGL010000074.1:0-20864 GCA_046496945.1 Desulfonatronovibrio sp. | reverse complement strand
ATTGGAGGATTTGAGCCTCTGGATATTCTGCAGGCCATTCTGATCATGATCAGGCAGAAAAACAATGGCGCGGCAGAAGTAGTTAATAACTATAAAAGAGCGGTGAGCGACCAGGGCAATCCCAAGGCAGTGGATACCATGTGCCAGGTCTTTGAATCTACTGACGCCCTCTGGAGGGGCCTTGGCGTTATTCCTGGAAGCGGTCTATACATAAGGCAGGAGTACAGTGATTTTGACGCTTCACTTATATTTGATCAGAGTCTGCCCCAGGTGGATGAAATACCCGGATGTAAATGCGGAGAAGTGCTTAAAGGACTTATATCTCCGGATAAATGTCCATTGTTTGGTACCAGGTGTACGCCGGCCAAGCCGGTAGGGCCCTGCATGGTTTCTACCGAAGGATCCTGCGCAGCATACTATAAATACCGGATATAAGCGTTGCCGGGTTGTGTTCACCCCAGCCGCGAGGCACTCCTGTTCGGTTTTAAATTTATCGCCTTGTCATAATATATGATGAAGAGCTGTCATCACTGATAATAATCTAATATGGGATAAGCAATGTCTGAAAAATTAATTCTCGATTATGGCAGCGGAGGAAAAGCCTCCCAGCGCCTGATCAAAGATCTTTTTGTAAAACATCTGGGTAATCCCCGGCTTAACAAGCTGGATGACGCAGCTTTTATCTCAGGCCTGGAAGGTCCCTTGTCCATGAGCACGGATACTTTTACAGTTGATCCCGTGTTTTTTCCAGGAGGAAATATTGGTTCTCTGGCAGTGCACGGAACCGTAAATGACGTGGCTATGCTGGGGGCTGTTCCCAGATACATCAGTTGCGCGTATATCCTGGAAGAAGGGCTGGACATGGGGGATCTGGAAAAGATTGTCAGCTCAATGGCCAGGGCCGCTGAAGACGCCCAGGTTTCAATAGTTACCGGAGACACCAAGGTTGTGCCCAAAGGCGCTGTTGATAAGATTTTTATTAACACCACGGGTATTGGAACGGTTATTGCCGACCCTGCGCCTTCAGGCAGCAGCGCCTGCGCAGGTGATGTGATTCTGGTCAGCGGCAGCATTGGGGATCATGGTCTGGCAATATTGTCCCATCGTCAGGGAATTTCCTTTGAGTCAAGCATACTGAGTGATTCAATGAATCTTAATCACCTGATAATAAAGCTTGTCAGAGAAGTGGGGAATATTCACGTTCTTCGCGATCCTACCCGGGGGGGGCTGGCCACAACCTTAAATGAGATCGCCCAGCAGTCCCAGGTAGAATTTCTCATTGATCAGGAAAAAATTCCTGTTCGCGAGGAGGTGGAAGGGGGTTGTTCTTTTCTGGGACTTGATCCCCTGTATCTGGCTAATGAAGGCAAATTTATATGCATACTCCCGCAAGAGTCAGCGGAACAGGCTCTGGAGATCATGCGAAACGATCCCGCAGGACAGGGCGCAGTCATGATAGGTCAGGTCACCGAAAAAAGAAAAGGACGGGTCGTGCTTAAAACTCCCCTGGGAGGCCACCGCCTTCTGGACATGCTGGAGGGTGAGCAGTTGCCCCGGATCTGCTAGCTAAGTCATGAATGACTGGTCAGGCCTCGGCAAGGCAGTAATTATTGCCGGTGTGGTGTTGGTCATAATCGGGGCGGCTATCCTGTTCAAGGACAAGCTGCCCTTTGGTATTGGAAGGCTTCCGGGTGATATCTTTATTGAAAGGGAAAATTTCAGGTTTTATTTTCCGCTGGGAACAAGCATTGTCATAAGCGTTATTCTGACACTTATTTTCTATTTCTGGAAAAAGTGAAACCAGGGGGTTTCCATCCAAAAAGCCTTTCTTTAGGGATGATAACTAGCTGACGCTTTGCTTCAATCTGTTTACAACCCTTTTTTTTCCCAATACTTCCATGGTTTCAAACAGACCGGGACTGGCTGTTTTTCCGGTTATGGCCACTCTTAATGGCTGAGCTATGGCCTTGAACTTGATTGCTTTTTCCTGGATATAGTCACCAAACACCTTTTCCAGAGATTTCTGGTCAAATGAGGGAATATCCTCAATTCTGGCTGCAATTTCCCTCAGGTATGTTTTTGTTTCATCCGTAAGAAATTTACTCATTGCCTTTTCGTCATATTCCAGGTTCTTGTCTTCTACCAGGAAAAATTTTGCCATTTCCGCCATTTCCTTCATGGTACCGGCTCTTGACTGAAGCAGGGGGATGATTTTTTCCAGGTAATCTGTATTATCAGGAATCAGGTTTTTATCCAGGTGTTCAGTTAAAATATGCGCCAGACGACTGATATCGGCTTCTTTTATGTAATGGGAATTAAGCCAGGTCAGCTTGCTTACGTCGAAAACGCAGGCTGATGATCCAAGATTTTCCAGGGAGAATTTGTTGATCAGATCGTCTCTGGAAAAAATTTCCTCATCCTTGAAAGACCACCCCAGCCTGACCAGATAATTGACCAAAGCTTCGGGCAGAAATCCCATTTCCTTATAAGCCATGACAGACAAAGCGCCGTGGCGTTTGGAAAGTTTCTTCTTGTCAGGACCGAGGATCATGGGCACATGACCAAAAAGAGGAGGCCTGGTATCCAGGGCCTGATAGATAAGTATCTGTTTGGGAGTATTATTGACATGGTCGTCGCCGCGCAGGATATGGGTTACATCCATCTCCAGGTCATCCACCACCACTGCCAGGTTATAGGTGGGGGTTCCGTCTTTTCTCTGAAGTATAAAATCGTCAAGTTCCTGATTGGCAAAAGAAATGGGTCCTTTAACCTGATCCTCAAAGACAGTCTGGCCTGACAGGGGGGCCTTGAGCCTGAGGACGGTGTCCGGTCCGGGTTTGAGGCCGCGTTCGCGGCACTTGCCGTTGTATTTGGGCTTAAGGCCCTTTTGCCTTGCGCTTTCGCGCATGGCTTCCACCTCTTCCGCAGTGCAGTTGCAATAATAAGCATTTCCTTTTTGCAGAAGCCGGTCTATATAGCTTAAATAAATGTCTGTTCTCTGACTCTGAAAGAATGGTCCCTGATCACAATCAAGCCCCATCCAGTCCATGGCATCAATAATGGCCCGGGTCATCTCCGGGGTAGATCTTTCCTGATCCGTATCTTCCACCCTGAGGATGAATTTCCCGTTCATGTGCCGGGCGAAAAGCCAGTTGAAAAGCGCTGTTCTGGCCCCGCCGATGTGCAGATAACCTGTAGGACTGGGAGCAAATCTGGTCACCACTTGATTCATAATAATTACCTTTCAGTATCCTTTGTTTGACGAAAAAAGGCGGACTTAAAAAGCCCGCCTGTAAAAAGCAGCAAAAATGGTTCTGACTAAGATGCCGGTTCCACGCCTTTGAGTTCTGGTATTTCTTTTAAAAGCATACGTTCAATGCCGTTTTTAAGGGTCATCTGGGACATGGGACATCCTTTGCAGGCACCTGTCAGCCGGACTTTTACGATTCCCTGATCAGTCACCTCCACAAGTTCCACATCACCGCCGTCAGCCTGAAGCGAGGGTCTGATTTTATCCAGAACAGCCTGTACTTTTTCTTTCATAACAATCCTCCCTGAAAATATTAAATCATAGTTTTTTTGAGCTGTTTTGTCAAAATTTGATCTTTTCAGGAGGCCTTCTTTCAGGAACGTACTGGTGAGGAATTTTGTCTTCATTCCATTCCCTGGAAACATACAGACCGCAATAACAGCTGCCGAATTCCCGGACATCGGGTTCCCGGTAGATACACGGACAGATAATATCTTTGTCGTTTTCCTGTCTTCCCGAAGCCAGACGACAGGGACAGGACATGTAGCCAAAGCGCGCCTTATTATCCAGCAGGCTCTGCATAAGTTCCATCACCATATCTTTATTTTTATTGAAAAAGTATCCTTTGGGTTCCTGAATTTTTTTCAGGGTTTCATAAAGTTTTTCCGGGGTCATTTGCCGCACGCCTCCATAATCTCATCTTCCTTGAGTCCGACGATTACCTTTTCATTGTCAACTACAATGGTGGGAAAGGATATTTTTGGATTGTATTTTTTTACTTCCTCAACAGTTTTTTCGCGTTCATCTCCGCTCAGCTTGTCCACGTATACATAGTCGTAGTCAATATTGTTTTTATCAAGAAATTTTTTAGTGTTTTTGCAGTGAATGCAAGTACTCAGAGCGTAAAGAAAAACTTTTTCAGCCATTTTAATTCTCCTTGGAAAGGTGTAATAATAATTTTAAATTTCCGACTGGGTGCCCTCAGGGTTAACCGGGAAAAAATATATGCTTCTTTCAATTTTCAGGGCATAACTTCCATGTTTGATCCCGGGTTGTCAAAGGCAGGTAAAATTTTAAACCGGTCAACACCGGGTTATTTAGGATTGTCGCGTAACCAGAACAGCACTTTAAATTCCTGGCTCAGCTTGTCTTTGAGGGCATTTTCCCGGCCTTTATCCATGTCATGGATTCTCATGTAGACGTGTCTGAATCCCGTTTCTGCCTGATCATACGAGGTGAGAATACTTATAACCCTGGCCCCGCTGGATCTGAATAAATCCAGGACCGGTTTCAAGGTGCCCTCCTGGCTGGAAAGCTTTAATCCGATCTTTATTCCGCCCTGATACGCACCGGTAATGTTGACCAGGGCTTTAAATATGTCTGTTTCAGTGATGATGCCCAGTACTTCGTTGTCGTCGCTGACAACAGGCAGTCCTTCCACTCTTTTGTCCAGCATTTTAATGGCTGCTTTTTCCAGACTGTCCTCCACGTTGATGGTAAAGGGGCTGGGAGTCATGATATCTTTAATCTTTATTTCAGAAAGCAGATAATAAAGTTCGTGGACGTCCAGGGTTGTGGCCTTGGATGGCGAGGCATCCTTGATGTCCCGGTCTGTCACGATGCCTACCAGCCTGTTTTTTTCATCAGCCACGGGAAGGCGCCGGAAGTTATTGTCTTTGAATATCTTGGAGGCCTTGAGCATGGAAGTATCCTTGCTGACAGTGGTTACATCCTTGGTCATCCAGTCTTTTACCAGCATTACTATTCCTCCTGATTTTGCGTGGTTGTCATAAAACCGTCTTAAAAAGAAAGTGAACGTTAATCCAAAAAAAACTGCAAATCAACAGTAACCTGGGAGTTCAAAGTTTAAGATTCAGAGTTAAGCTGGCTGTTGTCAGCAAAAAGCGGCCGTCATAAATTTATGACGGCCGCTTTTTATAGTCTTCTCTGTCTTTTTGTTTTACTGACAGGTTTTTATGGAGCTGTTTTCAGAAAGAGACCTGATCAGTGATCAACCGAAGCCCCTGCGCCGCGTGGGGTGCGTACGCTTTCCACCAGTTCCTGGATTTCAGCCGGAGGAGCTTTGGTGAATCTGGAAACAGTCATGGTTACGGCAAAGTTGAGAAGCATGCCGATAGTACCTATGCCTTCAGCGGTGATACCGAGAAACCAGGGATCAGCCCCGAAAAACCTTGTCTGAAGGATATAGAACATAGTAAAGCCTATTCCGCAGATCATTCCGGCTATGGCCCCCTCCCGGTTGACCCATTTGGTGAATATGCCAAGGATTATTACGGGAAAGAACGAAGAAGCTGCCAGCCCAAAGGCAAAAGCAACCACCTGGGCCACAAATCCAGGCGGATTAATGCCTAAATACCCGGCGATCAAGACACCGACTCCCACCATGGTTCTTCCCACTATCATGCGTTTTTTCTCCGAGGCCTGCCGGTTTATTATCCGGTAATACAGGTCGTGCGATATTGACGATGATATGACGATCAAGAGCCCTGAAGCAGTTGACAGGGCGGCTGCCAGACCTCCGGCGGCCACCAGTCCTATGATCCAGGGGGATAAGCTGGCCATTTCCGGACTGGCCAGGACAATTATATCCCGGTCAACATAAAGTTCATTTTTATTGTCGGTTGGAGGATTGGTTACCATTCTCTGACCGTACTCTCCAAGTTGTTCTGAGAATTCCGGTTTTCCCTGGAAAGCAGCCCCTGCCCGGTATTGTATTATGCCGTCGTCTGATTTATCGATCCAGGCCACCAGTCCGGTCTTTTCCCAGTTTTTAAACCAGGAAGGAGCTTCAGCGTAAGGCTGTTCATTAATGGTTTCGATCATGTTGTATCTGGCAAAAGCAGCCAGGGTCGGAGCTGTGGTGTAAAGCAGGGCGATGAAGAAAAGGGCGTAGCCGGCGCTCAGTCTTGCCGCTTTAACGCTGGGTACTGTGTAAAAGCGGATGATGACGTGAGGAAGGCCTGCCGTGCCCACCATCAAAGCCATGGTAATGCAGATGACGGAAAGCATGCCTATGTCCCCCGGGCCGAAGGCCGAGGTATATTCTGAAAATCCAAGGTCAGTGTGGATTCCGTCCAGGGCCTGGAGAATATACTGGCCGGCGCTTTTTCCCTCAATAATGGTTGAGCCGAAGCCAAGCTGTGGAACAGGCATGCCTGTAACTTTCATGGAGATGGCTGCCGCGCAGATGATAAAAGCCACAATAAGAACACAGTACTGGGCAACCTGGGTATAGGTGATGCCTTTCATGCCTCCCAGGGAGGCATAGAAGAAAACAATGGCCATGCCGATGATTACGCCTGTATTAACGTCCACTTCCAGAAAGCGGCTGAAAACAATGCCAACTCCTCGCATCTGTCCGGCTACATAAGTCAGGGATACGAATATCGCGCAGATAAGGGCAACCACTCTTGCCGTATTGGAGTAATACCTGTCGCCCACAAAATCAGGTACTGTGAATTTGCCGAATTTGCGAAGATAGGGGGCCAGAAGAAGGGCCAGCAGAACATATCCGCCGGTCCAGCCCATGAGGTACACGGCTCCGGTGTAACCCATAAATGAAATAAGCCCGGCCATGGAAATGAAAGATGCGGCGCTCATCCAGTCCGCGGCGGTAGCCATGCCGTTGGCCAGCGGAGGAACGCTTGCTCCGGCAATGTAAAATCCTTTGGTTTCTTTGACCCTGGAGCGCCAGGCTATAAACAGATAAAGACTGAAAGATATTATGACCATCACATAGGTCCAGGCTAATATCGACATGGTGTAATCCTCCCTGGAATTGTAAGCTTTTTAGAATTGCGCGGTTTATTTTTCGTCAACATCATACTCCTTGTCCAGTCTATTCATGATAAAGCAGTAAACGAAAATAAGGACTACAAACACGTAGATGGAACCCTGCTGGGCAAACCAGAAACCAAGAGGAAATCCGCCTATCCAGATGGCATTCAGGGGTTTTACCAGGATAATTCCAAAACCGTATGAAACCACCGCCCAGATGATCAGCAGGATGGTGATGAGTCTCAGGTTTTTTGACCAGTACTCTTTTAAGTTTTTTTGCATGGTGCCCTCCAGTATTGATGTTTATATTTATGCCGGCTGCTAGAAAATCCAGCGCCAGCTTCTGCCGGCCATATACAAGTCTTTAAGTGTTTTAACGCTGCCGTCTTTTAGCTTATGCACCAGAAACAGAAAAAGATAAGCCGTCTGGATAGCGTCGTTCAAGGCGTTGTGTTCAGGAAAAACAGGCAGACCATACTCAGCGCTCAAGTCCTTGAGATTGTATGATACTCCCAGATTATAGCGGTCATAGTAGTTAATCCATTGTTCTTCCCGGTAAATCCTGGCCAGACGCATGGTGTCCAGACAGGGATTGTAAAGGATTCCTCCCAGGTTCTTTTTTAATGCTTTGTTGATAAAGGCCATATCCATACCTATATTGTGTCCGATGATCAGGGAACTGCCCAGATAATCAAGGAATTCAGGCAGGATGTCAGTTATGGGCGGACATTCACTGGCCCGGCCCGGGGAAATACGGTGGATCAGAGTGCTGAATTTGGGCACTTCCTGACAGGGACATATATCCGCATAAAAATTATTCTCCAGGTTGATGCGCAGATTACGGATTTTGACCGCCCCGATGGACACGATTTCATCCCTGCTCTCATTGAGACCGGTGAGTTCAGTATCCAGGACCACAAAATCGTATTCTTCCAGAGGCAGGTTCTGGTCCAGTGAAGCTAATTTTTTCCTGCTTTCCGTCAGGACCGGATGTTCTGGATCAGCCTTGAACAGCCGTCCCCCCAGGAAAGAGGAAATAAGGCTAGCTGGATATGCTGATAAGTTTGTCATGGTTTAGACTATATTGAGTTTGAATGTTTCCTTAAGAAAATTCTGCAGGCTGGTGATCACGGAAAAAGCTCCCTTGAGAGTCTGTTTTTCCAACTCGCTTAGATCTGCCGGTTTGATATAATTATGCGGAGCTTCCCCCGCTTCCATCAGGTTCAGCTGGTTTAGAAACCGAAGCTGCATCTGGAATTCATAGGATTCCCTGGCTTTTGAATACAAGTCTTCAGGCATGTATCCCCCCTGCTTCAGGCGTTCCAGGCGCGCCAGGGTGTTGGTTTCATCTATGCCGTGTCTTAAGGCCATAACCCTGGCAAAATCCCAGAAAGGGACCAGTCCCCTGGCTTTTATGTCCAGCCTGTTTTTATGTTCGCCGTCACGGTCAACTATGAAATTTTTAAAAAAACTCAGAGGAGGTTTGGTTCTGAAACAATCCTGGGCCAGATAGCGCAGAAACATATCTTTGCCTTTAACCAGGGAATTCAAATGTTCTCTAAGCTGGTAACCCAGTTCAACATGTCCGTAAGCCGGGCGAAAATCAAAGAAAATGGTGGAGTTTAAAACTTCATCAGGCTCAGGCACATTGATCCAGTTTTCAAAATATTTTTTCCAGACTGTCAAAGGCTGACACCACTTGGTATTGGAGGCCATGTTTCCTCCCTGGCATAAGGGATAACCACATTTTACCAGATGGTTTATGGCTTCCTGTCCGAATATTTCAAAATATTTCCGGGCTGCTTCTTTTTCTTCATGGTTCTTAGGGTCGCTGTATATCAGGGCATTGTCCTGATCCGTCCTGAAGGTCTGTTCTTTGCGCCCCTCACTGCCCATGACCAGCCAGCAGAAAGGAAGCGGTGGAGGACCAAGCTGTTCCTGCATCAAGGTAAGGATGCGGTCCAGGATAAGATCATTGAGCACGGTTATCATTCGGGTGATATTATTGGCCTTGGCGCCTTCTTCAATAAGGGGACGAACAACCAGAGGAACCCGCATGGAAAGTTCATAAAGGGTTTCAATGCTGTGCTGGTTCATGATTTCCTTGAACAGGTAAACCGGAGATTCTCCCTGTAAAACCAGGATGTCATGGCTGGTGATTACTCCGATGATCCTTCCCTCGTCTTCCACGGCCAGATGATGTATCTGTTTGCTCATCATGCTTAAAAGAGCGTCAAAGCAGACCTTGCCGGCGGAAATTGTTTTGACCGGACTGGTCATTATTTTTTCCACAGGTTCATAGTACGGCAGACCTCTGGCAACCACCTTGGAGCGCATGTCCTTATCCGTGATAATGCCGGCAATTTTGCCGTATTCATCTTTGATGAGCAGGGAGCCAATGCCGATGTCCGACATGCGTCTGGCCGCGTTCTGGATGGTTTCCACAGGGGTTATTATTTCAGGTTTTTTTCTGATGAGATCATTGACTTTGACAGTAAAAAGATAAAGCGCGCCTTCGGTTTTTGGGGGCAGTTTTTCTTTTCTCAGTTCGGAAAATGATTTTTTTATATAATTTTCTGAAAAAGATTTAAGATAATACTGGGAAAAACCCGGGTGAGTTTCCAGCAGTTCAGAAAAAGCTTTTTTGGTAATCAAAAAACAGAAGGTGTCTTCAATGGCTTCCACGGTGAGGCTGGATCTGGCATCGCGGATTATGGCCAGAGCTCCGAAAACCGACCCTTCACCGCGGTAGTCCTTGAGGCTGATCTCTCCGGATTCATCCTGAAGGTATAGTTTAACTCCGCCTTTTTGAATAAGGTAGATATGCTTGACCTCGGTTACGTCCTGAGTAAGTATTCGTGAGCTTTTGGGGTAAAAATCAATTGTGGCGTTTTTGGCCAGATTTTCCAGGGTCTCCTGGTCCAGTTCATTAAAGGGCAGCGTTTTTTTTAAAAATTCCGTTACCACTGCTGTGTCCAGGACATGGGCGGTATTTTTTCTGGAAGTAAACATTTTTTGTTCCCTGGTGGCCGCTAAAGGTTCTTCTACATTAAAATTAAGCAATACTAAGTAAAAATCAATCCCGCACTTCTTTTTTGGCCAGTGGTCAAAATCAAGCGTTAAAATAATCAGCGGGTTATCGCCTTCATTTACTAAGGTTATATGACCATTCAACTGACAAAATGACCGCTGAAAGGTGATACGAAAATGAAAAAATTATATCTGGACCTTTCCCGGGGCATAAGCGGGGATATGTTTATATCCGCCCTGGCAGACACTGGAATTGATTTTGGCGGCCTGGAACAGATGATCAGGGAGGCAGGCATACAGGTCGGGATTGACATAAAACCTGAAAAAAGAAATGGAATTTCAGGCCGGCTGGCCAGGATATCCTGGGATGAAGGACAGCCTCTGCGAAATTTGGAACAGATCGTTTCTTTTATTCGAGGGATGGATGTTTCAGAGGAAGTAAAGAGTAAGTCCACCAGGGCCTTTCACAGGCTGGCCGAGGTGGAGGCCGGAGTACACGGCCTGAAAGTGGAAAATGTACATTTTCATGAAACAGGCGCTGTGGACACTCTGGTAGATATTGTCGGAGTTTTCTGGGCCCTGCAGGGCCTGGAAGTAAGCAGGGTTACTGCTTCTCCCCTGCCCTGGTTTGGGGGGGAGGTCCGCATTTCCCACGGTCTGGTTTCTCTGCCGGCTCCGGCAACCGCGGCCCTGATGCAGGGAAAAAAAATATGTCCTTCAAACTTCGACTGGGAGGTGATTACTCCTACCGGAGCTCTTCTTGTTGATCAACTGGTAACGGATTTTGAAAACGGTTTTCAGGGAAAACTTTTAACGGAAGGCCTTGGTTTTGGCGCTGTGCATAAAGGGTTTAACGGACTCAGGGTGTTTTTATGGGAAGATGAATCCGGCGATGATTTTCAGCGCGATCAGGTCTGGCTGCTGGAATCCAATATTGATCACCTGACCGGAGAGGAAATTGGTTGTTTTTTTGAAAAGATTATGCAGGCCGGAGCATTGGACGTAATCTTTCTGCAGGGAATCATGAAGAAAAACAGGTCCGGAGGTCAGCTGCAGGTCTTGTGTGCCGACGAGAAACTTACCCAGGTGCGCAGTGAATTTTTCAGATTGACCCTGACTTTGGGGATGCGGATTTCCAGGGTTTCCAGGAATATTTTGTCCAGAAAAGACTGCAGTATCAGTTTACACGGAGAAACCGTCCGGGCTAAAGAAGCTCTATTTTCTGGTCAGCAGTACGTAAGGCCGGAAATGGAAAGCCTGTCCAGGTTAGCTGAGAAAAAAGGAATGTCCCTTGCGGGGTTGAGGCTGAAAAAAGATTAACCGTAAATTTTTGCCAGGAGTTTTTTGGCGCTTTCAAATTCCGGGTCCAGTTCCAGGGCTTTTTTAAGATAGCGTCCGGCTTCATCATGCTTGTTCAGTGTAGTATAAACCCTGGCTATGTTATAGGGAATGCTTGGAGATTGTTTTATTATTTCCGGATTGGAACTGACCGCCTTCTGGAAATGCTCTATGGATTTGTAATACTGCTTGCCCTGGGCATAGGCCATCCCCATATTATAGTACAATCCGGCATCCATGGGGGAAATATCCAGGCCGTATTTGTAATATCCAATGGCTTCTTCCCATTTGCCCTGCTGTCTTAGATTGATTCCAATCTCGTTAAACATCCAGAGATCTTCGCGGGAGAGATTTTTCCCCTTGTTTTTGATGGCCTTGGATATATATTCGCTGCTCATTTCCGGATTGGTCTTGCCCACACTTTTGGCAATTTTCATCAGGGTGGAGCTGACCATGTCCCGAGCCTGTTTCTCCACCTGTTTCACTGCCGCATCAAAATTCAGCTTGGCCTGGTCCTCGTCATCCATCCGCAGGTAGGTCTGTCCTATATCGATCTTGCGTTCGAAGTTCAGAGGAGAAAGTCTGTCCAGTTTTTTAAGGTATTCCAGGCGTTTTTCCAGGTCATCGATCTGTTCATAAAGCTGGGCAAGTTTTTTAAGGGGTTCCAGGTACATTTTGCTGTGAGAACTGGCTTTGATGTAATTAGTTTCGGCCTGATCAAACTGTTTTCTTTTTTTGGCTATGTCTCCTTTTAAAATATAGGCAATAGCACTGTCCGGCTTTTCCTTGATGATGCTTTCCGCAATTTTTTCAGCCTCCTGAAGCTGGTTCTCCTGGATCATATTTTTGGCATCATCTACCATTTTAGCCAGATTGTTGTTAGGATTAAGGGTAAGGGCGATCTTCTGGATCAGGGAATTGATGGAGACCGGTTTTACAATGACATTATCAGCTCCCATTTCGTACATCTGAATGATTTTATCGCGTTCTGTTTCCCCGGTTATCATGATAACCTTGCACTGATGAGTATACACGGATTTGATATTTTGCATGACCAGGACATTGCTGATTCCGTCAATGGAAGATTCAACAAAAAAGAGTATCTGTTTGAAACGGTTCATGATCTGTTTTGATTCAGCAATGGCTTTATTAAGATCGTGTTTGTTAAAAACGCAGTTGTAATCCAGACCAAGAGTTTTGAAGGCTCCTTTCATGGCTTTGAGGAAAAGGGGATCAGGGCTTACTACCATTATGCAGCCTTTGGAGTCTTTGATATAATAATTCAGGATTTTATCGTATATGGTGAGTTTTTGCGGTGTAGTCATTGATATTTACCTGTTTTTTTCAGTTTAATGGATTATAGTGGCAGGGCCTGCTTGATCAGAATTCTTAGTCCCGGATATATTTTGAGGAGCATTGTCAGTAGAAGAAAGTCAGAGGTTTTTCTGTCAAATTATATAATAATAACTTTATAAAATAGTTTGTATTATTTTTTTTGTCAATTTTATATATTAGTACCGCATAAAGATTTGTTCCGGCCTCAGCTATTATTCCCTGTCAGGAACGGGCACCGGTTATAGCCAGTTAAATAATGACTCTTTCAACACGCTGATAGAATAAAATTAGCTGAAGAAACTATGAAATTAGTATATTAGACGGCTTGTTATGTTGGCGTCAGTAATAAAAAAGCTGGACTGAAAAAGCATATTTATCTATAAGGAAAGGAATTTTTTAAGTTTGTCCTGGAATAGTTATTGTCCAAATAAATATTTTCCCGGGTAAACCAGCATACAGCCAGGGTAAAACTCTCTTGAAAAAATTTTTTATAATAATTCTGTGCTTATCCGGATGGGCAATTTCCGGAATAAACCTTCAAGCTCACGGCAGGGAAATTGTGCTGGGGATGTCCGCTGATTTTTCAGGGCCAAACAGCGCCCTTGGTATAGAATATTACCTGGGAGCCAAATGTTTTTTTGACCGTGTTAACGCCTCCGGTGGGATAAACGGCCGCGATATTATCATAAAAGCCTATGATGACCGCTATAATCCGGAACCAGCCGTTAGAAACACCATCAGGCTGGTGGAAGATGACCAGGTATTTGCTTTGTTTAATTATGTGGGTACACCCACAACAACCCGAATTCTGCCTCTTCTTAAATATTACCGGAATAAAAATATCTTCCTTTTTACTCCCTTAACCGGAGCTGATCCCATTGCCCGAAGCGAATATATCTATAATCTCAGGGCTTCTTATGACGACGAAATCAGGGAAATGGTAGATAAGCTGGTGGAAGCGGGTTTAACCAGAATCGCTGTTTTGCATCAGCTGGACGCTTATGGAAGGGGTGGCTGGCAAAGCGTTAAAAACGCTATGGAAAGCCATGATCTGACAATTTTAGCCGAGGCTACCTATCAAAGGAACGCAAACTTTTCAGCTTCATTTGATTCACAGGTTGAGCTGCTCAAGAATAAGAATCCCGATGCTGTTATCAGTGTAGCCGCTTACGAACCCGCAGCCGGATTTGTCAGGGATGCCCGAGATAATGGGTTTGATGTGCCGATCCTTAATCTGTCTTTTGTCAATGCCCGGAAAATGCTTGATCTGTTGTTATCATTGGAAAATAACAATGATAAAAATTATACTTCAGGACTTATCAATTCACAGGTGGTACCCTTTTACGGGTTTAAAACCCATGACCTTGTTCTGGAATATTTTAACTGCCTGGAAAACATAAAATTTGACTATCCTGAAGTGATAGGCCTGGGGCGGGACAATCTACCGGTTCCGGGATCCGTGGGTTTTGAGGGTTATCTCAATGCCAGGTTTATGTTTATGGTGCTTAAAAAAATGGATACCGGGATTGACAGGAAAAAGATTCCTGAAGTCATTTCAAAGCTTTCAGGTTCTAATGGTCCCATCCATTTTAATGATTTCTTTCCTCAATTTCACAGCATGCCCCGGGTTTATTTTATCTCCTTTGAAAATCAGCGCATAGATTCCATAACAGAATTTTCCGGGATAATAAATTGATAGCTTCCAGGTTATTCAGAAAGACGCTCCTGGTGGTGACAGGTATTTTTGTCTTCATTGTGGCGGCTTCCAGTCTGTTTTCCTTACAGATCCTCAGGCAGCAGATGATAGATGAGTATCTGAGCAAGGCCCAGAGCATAGTTGCCAGTATTTCCATGTCAGTACCCGAGACTTTTCTGGAAAGAGACGCAGCCACCATCCAGTCCATTATTGATCAGTATCTTCAGGTGGAAGGCGTGGCCTATGTTTTTGTCCATGACAACACAGGCAGTATAATAGCCCATACTTTTTCTCCTGAGATTCCTGATGATCTGGATGTTTATCATTCACTGGAAGATGAGGGGCAGGATCTCAAATACAAATGGATAAACCTGGAGGGAACAAGCTTTCTTGATGTATACGGATCCATTCTTCTGGGCAGGGGAGGAATTATCCATATCGGCATGGACAAATCCTTGATTGATCAAAAGATTACTGCCACCCTGCTCAAGATTCAGGCCTTTAATCTGGGCATCTTTATTCTCTGCATTCTGATAATTTATCAGTTTATGAAGAGGATATCCCAGCCTCTGGTTAAACTCACTGATTATGCCAGAAGACTGCGCAATAAAGACCTTGATTTTTCCATAGAGGTTGATTCCAGGGATGAAATCGGCGAACTGGCCGGAACCATGGATGGAATGCGCCTGGAACTGTCCGGTTATGTCCACAAACTCCAGGAATCCGTACGCAACGCCACCGAAGAATTGCAGCAAACCCTTACTTACTTGTCCTCTATAATGGACAATATCGCAGACGGACTTCTGGTTCTGGATGAAGAGGGCCGGATAATCAGGTATAACATCTCCTTTAAGAAAATGTTTTTCATAGACAGGCATAACCTGATTGAAGAAAAAGCCAGTGATTTAATCCAGCGGGACCTTATCAGATTTTTTCATTCTCATTCCACCAATGACTATCAGAGGCTGGAGTTTTCCTTTGAAAGCCCGGATAAGGAAAAAGTGTTTCTGGAGGCAACTATTTCTCTGGTAACCATGAGCTGCGGAGTGAGTTATATCGTGATTTTTCATGACATCACCACTCGAAAGAATATGGAGAATGAGTTAAAATCACTTTATGCTGATCTGGAAAAGAAAGTCAGGGAAAGGACTAGTGATCTGGTTCAGGCTAATGAAAACCTTAACCAGGAGATTGCCCTCAGGAAACAAACTGAAACCGAACTGCAGTCTGAAAAAGAATTTTTCGCAGTCACTCTGAAAAGTATTGGTGATGCCGTGCTGACCACGGATAAAGACGGGCAGCTTGTTTTTATCAACAGAAAGGCGGAAGAAATACTGGGTGTTAAACTTGAAGAATGTAAAGGCGTTTATTTTAAAGAAGTATTCTGCCTTTGTGATAATTTTGGGACCGGGATAGATCCTTTTGAAAAAGTAACCGCCACCAGAAAAATTGTGGAAAGGTCCAGGGCTACGACACTTAAAGGAAAAAGCGGGCACGAATATGATATATCCTTTAAGATATCTCCTATATATGACCGGCAAAGTGAGATCCTGGGCACGGTTATGGTTTTTCAGGATATTGGTCACCTCCTGTATCTGGAGGAGGAACGTCTGCGCAAGGAAAAGCTGGAATCAATAGGCCTGCTGGCCGGTGGGATAGCTCATGACTTTAACAATATTCTGACAGCGATCCTTAATCATATCATAATGGTCAAGTCGAACCTGAAAACCGATGACAGCAATCTTTCCAAGCTGGAATCAGCTCAGAAAGCATGCCTCAGGGCAAGGCGCCTAACCCAGCAGCTGCTGACCTTTTCCAAGGGGGGAGCGCCCATTAAAGAGGCAACCTCCTTAACTGAACTTATAGAAGATACTGTTGCCTTTACTTTGCGCGGTTCCCACGTATCCAGTACTCTGGATATTTCCCCCAACCTCTGGCCGGCTAATGTGGATCCCGGACAGATTTCTCAGGTCCTGGAAAACCTGGTGATAAACGCGGTTCAGTCCATGCCTTCAGGAGGCCACGTGTGGATCAGCGCGGACAACAAGACCATCCTGCCCGGGGATGAAGGAGTTTTGCCGCCCGGCAAATATCTCAAGATTTGTATCCAGGATGAAGGATCCGGCATTGATCCCAACAATTTTAAGAAAATATTTGATCCTTATTTTACTACCAAAAAAAGAGGCACCGGTTTGGGACTCGCCACCACATACTCCATAGTCAGGAATCATAACGGTCATATAGATGTTTCGTCCAAGCCAGGCAAAGGTACCACTTTTTTTGTTTACCTTCCAGCCATGGCAAAATTCATAGAGTATAAAAAAGATCCGACTGAACAGGCTTTTCAAAAAGGAAGCGGTAAAATTCTGGTGCTTGATGATGATGAGGAAATTCTAGAGGTTGTTAGCGAAGTTCTGGATCTGCTGGGATATGATGCGGTCCTGGTATCCAGCGGAGCAGAGGTCCTGGAAAAGTATGCCAAGGCCAGACAGGAAGGAGATCCCTTTGATCTGGTGATAATGGATTTGACTATCCCAGGTGGAATGGGGGGGCTGGAAACAATGCAAAGGCTCAGGGAGATTGATCCTGAGGCCAGAGCTGTAGTTTCCAGCGGATATTCCCAGGATCCGGTCATGGCTAATTACAGGGAACATGGTTTTGTGGGTGTGCTGGCCAAGCCTTATACCATTGATGAACTCAGCTCCCTGCTCAACAAAGTGCTGGTTTAGCAGGTTGTTGAAAATCTCCCAATTGGCTTTGTCGCTATAAGTTTAGTTCAACGTTCAACGTTCAATGTTCAACGTTCAATGTTCAACGTTGAAAAGTAATAAAAAAATGATTCCGGGAACTTTTTTTGCTGTTTATCCGGCACCCACTTACACAGGCATTATCCCGGCATAAGTCTATACTGACAACTCAAGTGGGTGCCGGACTGTCGCTTGGAATTTTTGAACAACCTGTCTGATAAGGTCTTTTTCAACACGCTGTTAGACTGAAACCTGAATTTGCTGATTCGGTTTTTTTTCAACAGTCTGCTAAACGATTAAACACAATGAGAGGTGGTTTTGTATGCCTGCCAAGCATGCTGATTTTGAAAAAAAGATGCAGAAACTGGAAAAAATTGTTCAGGATCTGGAAAAAGGGGATCTGCCCCTGGAAAAAGGGGTAAGTCTGTTCAAGGAAGGTCTGACCCTGACTAAATCATGCAGGGAACAACTGGAAAAGGCCAGGCATGAACTGTCCATATACACGGAACAGGGCGGGGATGAAAGCGTTGAGTTTAGAACAACCTGATTTCAAGATTTATTTTAAAGAGATTTCCTCAATTGTTCAGGAGCATCTTAAAGGATGTTTCTCCGGCCTGGATATACCTGGAGCGCTATACGAGTCCATGACTTACAGCCTTTTGGCCGGAGGAAAAAGAGTCAGGCCGGTTCTCTGTCTTTCCTGGGCCGGGATGCTGGGAGTTGAGCGCCGGAAAGTACTTGATTTTTCCTGCGCTATTGAACTTATTCATACATATTCACTGGTGCATGATGATCTTCCGGCCATGGATGATGATGATCTGAGAAGAGGATGTCCCACTAATCACAAAATGCACGGGGAAGCCATGGCTATCCTGGCTGGAGACGCTCTTTTGACTCACGCATTTTATCTCATGTCAGAAACCCATCTGCCGGCAGAAGACGTTATTGCCGCCTGCCGGGAGATTTCCAGGGCAGCCGGCCCTTCCGGCATGGTGGGGGGACAGGTTGTGGATATTCTGGCCACAGGATCTGACCATCTGGATCTGGATTCTCTGAAAAAGATGCATGCCATGAAAACAGGCGCTCTTATCCGGTCGTCGTGCGTCTGTGGAGCTTTGCTGGCCGCATCTGCCGGAGCCGGGCAAAAAGACGTGTCCAATGCCGCTGATTTTGGTGAATCAATTGGTCTGGCTTTTCAGATTGTGGACGATATACTGGATATTACCGGAGATGAAAAATCCCTGGGCAAGCCGGTAGGGAGTGATCAGTCCAGTGACAAGGCTACTTATCCCCGGTTTCTTGGTCTTGATCGGAGCAGGAAACTGGCTCAGGAAAGCGTGGACAGAGCCAGGCATAGTCTAAAAGATTACTCAGGCCCGGAAAAAGATTTTCTGTCTGATCTTGCCCAGTATATAGTGGACCGGGTTGATTGAAATGCCCAGTAAGGACTTTTTCAACACGCTGTCATGGGGAATAGATACATATTTTTAATGTGTTGCGATTAGCTGCCACAGTCTTGGGTCTGCTTCTGGTTCAGATTCTGTATTTCAAATGAAAATTAACATGTATAATCCTAATCCAGTCAATCAGAATGTTCTTGTCTTTTAAAACCAGCGGCAATTCCCGGGATCATGCCTGTCAGAAGCACGGAGCATGATGAATAAAAATCAGCTGGCAGCTAAGGTGCTGGACAGGCTTAAGGCCCGCTATCCGGACTTGAAGACTGCTCTCGTCTGGAAAACTCCCTGGCAGCTTCTGGTGGCCACTGTTTTATCCGCTCAGTGCACAGACAGGCAGGTCAATAAAATTACCCCGCTTTTTTTTCAAAAATGGCCCACCCCATTTGATCTGGTTCAGGCATCACCCGAAGAAGTGGCTCAGGTCATTCGTTCAGCTGGGTTTTACCGCGCCAAATCCAAAAGTCTCGTGGGTGCGGCCAATATTATTGTGAAGGACTTTGGAGGAAAAGTTCCCTCTTGTATGCAAGATCTTGTATCTTTGCCGGGAGTGGGCAGGAAAACGGCTAATATTGTTTTGTCCGGAGCATTTGGAATTAATAAAGGCATTGCTGTTGATACACATGTAAAAAGGATATCCTTCAGGCTTGGACTTACTGAGTCTGGCAAACCGGAAGTTATTGAAAAAGTGCTTATGCCTCTGTTTCCCAGGGAGGAATGGGCCAATGTTAATCATATGCTGGTGTTTTTCGGCCGGGATGTGTGCAGGGCCAGAAAGCCGGCTTGCTGCGACTGTGAATTAAAAGATATATGTCATCAAAATGGAGTGCAGCTTGATTGCTGATAACAAAAATACTGGTTTTTTCAACGTTGAATGTGCTGACGGTTCAGCCAGGGCTGGAGAATTGATTACAGCTCACGGCGCGATAGAGACTCCTGTGTTCATGCCCGTGGGCACCCAGGGCAGTGTTAAAAGTCTTTGTCCCCAGGACCTGAAAAATCTTCAGGCGTCAATTATCCTGGGCAATACTTATCATCTGTATCTGCGTCCGGGTGATGAACTTCTGGCGGAAATGGGCGGGCTGGGGCGTTTCATGCGCTGGGACCGGCCCATACTAACTGACTCAGGGGGGTTCCAGGTCTTCAGTCTGGCAGATCTCAGAAAGATCAGTGATGACGGGGTGGAATTTGCTTCACATATTGACGGCTCAAGACATTTCTTTACTCCTGAAAAAGTGATTTCCATTCAAAATAATATTGGTTCCAGTATTATGATGGTTCTTGATGAATGTGTGCCTTATGGAGCAGATTATCATTATACGGCCGGATCACTGAAGTTGACCACGGACTGGGCAAAAAGAAGCCGAAATTACTATCCTCCGGAGGCAGGTAAACAGCTTTTGTTCGGGATTGTCCAGGGCGGCTTTTTTCCTGAGCTTAGAAAGCAAAGCGCCGATCAGATCACTGCTATTGACTTTGACGGGTTTGCTCTGGGAGGATTGAGCGTCGGGGAATCAAAGGAGGAGATGCTGGACATCATGCGTTACAGCGCACCGCTTCTACCTGCTGATAAGCCCAGGTATCTTATGGGAGTAGGCAAGCCTCTGGATATTCTGGAGGGTATCAACGCCGGCATTGACATGTTCGATTGCGTACTGCCCACTAGAAATGCCCGCAACGGTACTCTTTATACTTCTCTGGGACAGGTTAATATAAAAAGAGCTCAGTACAAGAATGATGAAGCAGCCCTTGATCCAGGCTGTGACTGTTACGCCTGCAGAAACTTTTCCCGGGCGTACCTGAGACATTTGTATATGGCCAGGGAGCTTCTGGCCTATCGTCTGAACTCCATTCATAATCTGCGTTTTTTTGTGGGACTTGCCGCCCGGGCCAGACAGGCCATTCTGGATAAGTGCTTTTCAGGCCTGCTTCAGTACTATCGTGGAATTTATGAATCTTAGAAACGGTCAAACATCGCATCAATGGCGAAACATGAGCCGGGGCCTGGCCTCAAATTCAGTGGCTGATCATACATGTGTGCAAAACAGCTTTAACAGCCGGCCTGGTAAGAATTTTTTCAAAAAGCTGTCAAATAAATAAGAATTGCTATTGATGCTGACCGAGGGGAACAACGTCGTCGCGGAGCGGGACGGCGAGCTGTTCGGGCACGCGATGTACACGCCGACCGCCGCGGAAATCCCCGAACTCGCCGT
>JAWOGL010000114.1:0-21910 GCA_046496945.1 Desulfonatronovibrio sp. | reverse complement strand
CTCACTCAAGTGGGTGCCGGATAAACAGCAGAAAAAGTTCAAGGTCAAAGTTTAAGTTTACCCCGTGAAACCTTCTCTCGTTTCACTGGGGCGTATTCAGCAGGTGCGAGTTTGAACTTTTTGCAGCGACAAAGCCAATTGGGAGATTTTCAACAACCTGTTAAGTTCTGTAATGGGCGTTTATCCGGATGTATTCCTCAGTCAGGTCCGAGGCAAGAAGAGTATGGCAGCCCCCGCCCTCTCCCAGATCAACACTGATATCTATGTCTGGTTTCTGCAGCAGCGGTTTGAAGACCTTGTCCCGGTCCATTTCCAAAGGCCGGCCTGAAGAGAATATTTTGACTCCGGCAAGGGTAACGGTAATTCTGTCCGGGTCAAATTCTGCTTTGCTCCGGCCCAGGGCCGCCACGATCCTTCCCCAATTAGGGTCTTGTCCGTACATGGCAGTCTTGACCAGAGGAGAGTTGCCCACGGCATCCGCAGCCATCCTGGCCTGTGTTTTGTCTTTTGCCCCTTTGATTTTTATGCGCAGCACCCTGGTTCCGCCTTCTGCGTCGCGTACTATCTGATAGGAAAGCTGCGCGCAGATTTTTTGCAGGGCTTTGGTGATCTTTTCCAGATCTTCTTTGTCTTGTATCTCAACCTTGCTCTGGCCGGAGGCCAGGGCAACAACGCAGTCATTGGTGCTGGTGTCGCCGTCAATGGTCAATGCGTTGAAACTTTTATCCACCGCGTCTGTCATGAGTTGTTTCCAGAGGGTCTGATCAATCTTAAGGTCGGTGAGGATAAACCCAAGCATGGTGGCCATGTCAGGGCAGATCATTCCTGCTCCCTTGGCCATGCCAAAAAAGCTTACCCTGCCTGAGCCAAGCTCTGTTTCGCAGCTTGCGGTTTTGGGAAAAGTATCCGTGGTCATAATCGCCCGGGCAGCGTCTTTACCCGTGGAAAGACCCAGGTTGTCAACCAGCCGGGGCAGAGCCTTTTCAAAGAGTTCCATGTTCAGCTGGTCTCCGATTACCCCGGTGGAGGCGGGAATGACTTCAAAGGGCTCAATGCCGAGAAGATCAGAAAGCAAGTCCAGTGTTTTCAGGCAGTTGTCCGTTCCAGTGTTGCCGGTGCAGGCATTTGCCTGGCCGGAATTGACCAGGATCGCCCTTATGCCGGAAGATTGTTCCAGATTTTTCCTGGCTGCCTTAACCGGGGCTGCCTGAAACAGATTAGTGGTGAAAAAGGCCGCGCAAACCGCCGGGGTTTCACTGAAGATCAGAGCCAGATCAGGCCTGTCTTTGTACTTGAATCCAGCCTCTGTGGCTGCCACCTTAAACCCCTGAGGAATTGCGCCGTCCATTACTCCCACCTTATTGACCGCAACATTTTTTGTGTTTTTTCCCGCTGCCGCAGGGACAGGGATCGTTTCTGCCGACTTTGGGCTCTGTCCGTTTGACCGGTTCCTTTCGGGCTGCTTTTGGCTGTTCTGCCGGCCCTGCAAACTGGAGGTTTTGTTGTTCTTTATGTTTAAACTCATCTTCCTCCACGGTTTTCTGGATACGCAGCCTGCTCAGCGCCTTGAGAGCGTTTTCCTTGAATCTGTAAAGAAGGTCCTCGAACATTTCAAAGCCTTCGCGTTTGTATTCTCGTTTGGGATCTCTCTGACCATATCCTCTGAGACCGATTCCCTGCTTGAGGTGGTCCATGTTCAGCAGGTGTTCTTTCCAGTTGCGGTCAAGACTTTCCAGCAGAAAGAAGCGCAGTACCTCCTGGTAATGACTGCCGGCGTCTTCGCGCAGCTGGTTCAGATGGTCGTTCACCGCTTCCAGGCTTTCCTGTCTGGTGGGAATATGGTCTTCCCGGATAAGCCGCCCAAGGTTAAACACTTCATTCAGCCTGCTTTTGAGCATGGATCTGCGTTCATCGTCCAGGTTTTCCGGCCGGTCATCCCCCACGCCGGAGTAGATATCATCAAGGATCTCTTCCATGATCTGTTCAACCAGATCATGCATGTCTTCAGAGGTCATTATTTCTTTTCGCTGAGTGTAGATGACCTCCCTTTGCTGGTTCATGACATTGTCAAAATCAAGGAGCTGTTTACGGATATCAAAATTATGGGCTTCCACCCGGGTCTGGGCGTTTTCAATGGCCCGGGAGATCATCTGGTTTTCAATGGCCTGGCCTTCTTCCATGCCCAGTTTGTCCATGATACCGGAGATTCTTTCTGATCCGAACAGTCTGAGCAGGGTATCATCAAGGGCCAGATAAAAACGCGATGACCCGGGATCTCCCTGGCGGCCGGCCCTGCCTCTGAGCTGGTTATCAATGCGCCTGCTTTCATGTCTTTCCGTACCCAGAATGTGCAGGCCTCCCAGTTCGCGAACCCCTTCTCCCAGAACAATATCGGTTCCGCGTCCGGCCATGTTGGTAGCCAGGGTCACCCTTCCCTTTTCACCGGCATGAGCAATGATCTCAGCTTCCTTTTCGTGCTGTTTGGCATTGAGAACATCATGGGGCACCTTGGCTTTCTTGAGCATTCTGGCTATCTGCTCGGATCTTTCTATGGAAGTCGTGCCCACCAGAACAGGCTGGCCTTTTTCGTAAAGATCCTGAATTTCGCGGGCAATGGCCCGGTATTTTTCCTCCTGGGTCTTATAGACCATGTCGGGGAAATCTTTCCGTATCAAAGGTTTGTGCGGGGGCATGACAGATACGTCCAGGTTGTATATTTCCTTGAATTCCACTGCTTCGGTATCAGCAGTTCCGGTCATGCCGGCCAGTTTTTCATACATCCGGAAATAATTCTGGAAAGTGATAGAAGCCAGGGTCTGGTTTTCAGCTTCCACCTTAACCCCTTCCTTGGCCTCAAGGGCCTGATGCAGGCCGTCGCTGAACCGTCTGCCGGGCATGAGCCTTCCGGTGAATTCATCCACGATGATTACCTGACCGTCTTTTACTATATAGTCCACATCATGGGTGAAAAGATTATGGGCCTTGAGGGCCTGAAGCACATGGTGCTGAAAAGTGATGTTTTCAGGATCAAACAGGTTATCAATGCCCAGGATTTTTTCCACTTTCTGAATTCCTTCGTCAGTAAGGGTAACTGTTTTGGCTTTTTCATCAACAGTAAAGTCCTCTTCTTTTTTAAGCCTGGGAATGATGGAATTAACCCGCTGATACTGGGAAGTGGAATCTTCGGCCGGGCCGGAAATAATAAGAGGAGTCCTGGCTTCATCAATAAGAATGGAGTCCACTTCATCCACGATGGCGTAGTTGAGATCGCGCTGAACAAGCTGATTAAGGTAAAACTTCATGTTGTCCCGCAGATAGTCAAACCCGAACTCGTTATTGGTGCCATAGGTAACATCGGCTGCGTATGCCTGTTTGCGTTCCTGATCACTCAAGCCGTGAATAATCACCCCGACTTCCAGGCCCAGAAAGTTATACAGCCGGCCCATCCATTCCGCGTCCCGCCTGGCCAGGTAATCATTCACCGTGATTATATGTACGCCTTTGCCGGTCAGGGAGTTGAGGACAACCGGCAAAGTGGCCACCACGGTTTTGCCTTCACCGGTCTTCATCTCGGCGATTTTGCCTTCGTGCAGGGCAATGCCGCCCAGAAGCTGGACGTCAAAATGACGCATGCCCAGGCACCTTTTGGAAGCTTCTCTGACCACTGCAAAAACATGGGGCAAAAGATCATTCAGAGTGGCCCCGGAACTGACTTCCTGTTTCCAGGCTGTAATTCTTTCCCTGAGCTGGGCATCGCTCAAGGCCTCGATTTCGCTTTCCAGGGAATTGATTCTCTCAACCGTGGGGCTGAGTTTTTTCAAGTATCGATCGTTTTTAGTGCCGAATATTTTTTTTGCAATTCCAAACATATCTATTCCTTTATTCTTCCCATGCCTCCAGCACGTTTATTTCATTATTAAGGGGATCAATCCTGCCCAGTCTCAACCTGAATGCCTGGCCCAGCATGGCTTTTCCGCCAAACAATTCCCGCCTGGCCCGGACCATCATCAGTTCACGCGGAAGATTCAGGACAATAAAAGGGCCACTGCTGTCCACTACAATGCCCTGCCAGGTCGTAGTTTTACAGTTTTGTTTAAAATAGACAAGCTTCCAGTATCTGGGGCGAAATTTCTGAACCTGGGAAACCGCCGCAATTCTGGCATTCAAGTCGGCAAGCATCGCGTCCATGGTTTCTCTGCTTAAGGGCGGCCTGTTTTCCTGCAGATATCCCAGTATCTGGATTTCGTTTATCAGGTCGGTGTAGCGTCTGAGGGGAGAAGATACCGGGGCATAACAGGGAACTGCAATGGAGCGGTGCTGTCTGGGAACCGTTTCAGTCAGGGTGGCTCCAAGGGCCCTGATAACCGGATAAATATCTTCGGGTTTGGACCATACTCCGCTGTAGTCCTGGGGCAGGGCAATATCCTGTGTTCTGTATAAAAGCGGTAATTCTGCGTCCCGGGCCCACTGGGCAACAGTGGAATTGGCCAGGATCATAAATTCGGCAACTATGAGCTGGGCCCGGTGGCACTGGGGCTTATCCTCAATGGTTGCTTTTATCCGGCCCTGATTTTTATAAAGAACAATTTCAGGATCGCTTTGCCTGATGATTACCGCCCCTTGTTCCAGCCGTTTTTTTTGAAGGAGTTCAGCCAGCCGCCAGGCGGTTTCCAGGCTGGTTGAAGAGCTGTCTGCCAGCTGCTGTTCAACATAATCATAAGTCAGGTTTGAGTCCACCCTGACCCAGTCCCTGTTTATTTCCAGGTTCTGTACAGCAGCGTTTTCATCCATCTCCAGTTTTAAAATCAAAGCCGGCCTGGGCTGTTTTTCCACCAGGCTGAACAGGTCCTCGGCCAGGACGTCCGGCAGCATATTGCTGGTGCCTTCAGGCAGGTAGATACTGGTAGCCCGGTGAGCCACAGCCCGGTCCAGCCCTGAACCCGGCTGCCAGCCCAGAGCCGGACAGGCCAGGGCCAGGGTCAAAGTGAAGCCGCTGCCGCGGGCTTCCACCATGAAAGCATCGTCAATATCCCTGGTGGTCTGGGAGTCAATGCTGACAAAGCCTGTAAGTTCGGGTTCACGGAACTGATTCTGAAAAACCTCTTTTATTCCGCGAATTTCATCCTGGTGTCCCTCAGCCCAGGAATTATCCCAGCAGTAATCGGCCTGATCAAGGATAAAGTTGTGATGAGGGGAATATATACCCCAGTTTGTGGCTAGAATGAAAGCCAGGTTAGGGTCCTGAGGCAGGCCGGTGGTAATCTTGGACCAGATTTCCTGGGTTTCACTGTCGTCAGGATGCTTGATCCGGGTGGTGAGCAGGCTGGTGAGTTTGTCTTCTATTTCCTTTTCTTCAATATCCGGCACCGGGGTCTGTTTTTTCCCGGACTCCCATAAGGCTTTAAAAAAATCGCGGCCTATGCTGATCAGTCTTTCTCTTTCTTTGGTCAGTTTTTCCTGTTCCAGGCGCTGCTCAACCATGTCCTGGGGATAGACCTCAAAACAGGGAGGATTAAATTTGAAATGAGCCCGGTCCTGGAGCATGACCCGGCCAAGAGCGGCAACCTGGTCATGGCCGGGATCACTCCAGATCATCCCGGCGAACCAGGAGGCCCGGGCCTGGTTAATTTCTCCCTGAGCCATTTCCCAGACTTCCAGGATTTTGATTTTTTCCTGTTCCTCAAGACGTTTGCGGTTATGTTCCTTGAGAATGCCCAGGATTTCTTCTCTGGAAAGCATCTGGGCGTAAGCCGGACCGGGCCACGGTAAAATTCTTGAGAGAGGCAGTTTTACTTCGCGCTGGTTAATGTTCAGCGCCCTGATTCTGGCGGTCTGAGTCTCCATTACCCAGGCCAGAACCGGCTGGTTGTTCTGCAGATATTCAATAATTAGTCCGGGTCTTACTTCCTCCCGGGTCTGTACTTTTATATTCACGGGCAACTTTACTTGTAGCTTAATGTTTAAAAGATCTCTGTCCGGTAAAGACCATGGCGACCTGGGGAACGGCTTCATTAACCGCTTCAATGACTTCCATATCCCGAATGGATCCTCCGGGCTGGGCAATGGCTGTAACTCCCTGGGCAATGGCCGCGTCCACTCCATCGCGGAATGGAAAAAAGCCGTCGGAAACCAGGACCGAACCCGGCAGACCGCCTCTGGCCTCTCTGGTTTCGGCCAGTATCCGCTGAAGCTTGGCGTCTGCATCCGGATCACTCAAGGCCCTTTGTTTCAACTGGTAAACAGATTCATTGTTTTCTTTAAAGACCAGAGAGTCAGCGTACCTGGTGCAGGCTTTCTGGATGGTCAGATCCACGCACCCTACCCTGTCCTGCTCTCCTGTGCCGATGGAGACGGTTTGCCCGTTTCTGGCGAAAATAACCGAGTTGGAGGTTACTCCCGCCTCCACAGCCCAGGCAAAGAGCAAATCATCCATCTCCCTGGGGTCCGGCCTTCTGGCTGTAACCTCCCGGCCGTCTTTTGCGGCTGAGGCCGGAATAAAATCTTCAGGCTTCATTATTTTATTGGCAAAGGAAAACTGGACGATCACGCCGCCGTCACTGAGAGACTTGATATCCAGGAAAGGCCGGCCCTGGAATTCTTCCAGCCGCCCCAGCCCGGGTATTTTTAATATGCGCAGATTTTTTCTGGCCTGAAGGACTTTCAGGGCGCCTGTCTCAAAATCGGGCGCGGCCACAACTTCCAGGTAGTTGCCGGCCAAAAATTCAGCAGTTGTGGTGTCCAGAGGCCTGTTTAGAATCACCGCCCCTCCAAAGGCGGCTATCCTGTCGGAAAAAAGCGCTTTTTCGGCGGCTTCAAAAATGCCCTGGTCAGACCAGGCAGCGCCGCATGGATTGTTGTGCTTGAGGATAACCGCGGCGGGTTTTCTGGTAAGGTACTGCAGGATATTCAGTCCGTTATCCACATCAGTCAGGTTGGTTTTTCCGGGATGTTTCCCCGCCTGAATCATGTTCTCTTCACTCAGGGAGGATACCAGTCCATAGCCCCCGGCGCGAAATTTTACCCCGCCCAGTTCCAGATCTCCCTGCACAGGTTCATACATGGCCGCGGGCTGGTCCGGGTTTTCCCCGTAGCGAAGTCCCTTCTGCTGACCATCAATGGTCCATGACTTCTTGTTAAATCTGATTTTCTGATCTCCCAGCTGAATACTCATTTCTTGCGGGAAAGGGTCTTTTTGTATATCCTTGTACATGTTCTTCAGGTTTTTCATACTTTTAAGGTCTCCTTGGATTGTTTGTCTCCGGAATTGTTTTCCCTGAACCGGCAGACTGTTCAAAAATTCCAGGCCATGCAGCAATCGGGAGATTTTCGACAGTCTGTTAAACTAAAAAGCCCACTTTGAGAATTATGGGCTTGAAGTATTAAGCTGGCCGGTTTAAATGGTAGCCGGCAAGAATTCTCATTAACACAGGCCCGGCAAAGGGGCAAATCTTTTGACCCGGTCAGGGGCGGCAGATTTGCCCGGGGCGTAAGAGTTTAAACCATCAGGAACCAACCTATAATCAGCTGTCACGATGTATTATTCATAAGGAAATATCAAAATGGAAAAAGTTTTAAAAAAATTGGCTGACCAGCTGAACAGTCTGGATGAAGCTTCATTAATCAATCTCTGGGATAAGTATTATGAAAGGGTTCAGAAGTTCACTCCCAGCCGCGAATGGGAAGAGGATATATTGATTCTCTCCCTGATACAGTCTGTGCGGTGGAAAAATCAGCTCTTTAATCATTGCATGACTCACCAGGCTCCGGACAAACCCGGGGAAGAGAGTTCATCAATCCGGCCATCCACCGGGGAGAAAGTCAAGAAAAACGCCAAGGTGCTCGACTTCAGGCCGAGAGAGTGAAATCATGCTGTGTAGAATATAGTAGTAGTATCTTATGCTTTCCACAAAACTAACAGCCTCGTATCCCCTGGCGTAGCCTCTGGGCAGAGTTTTGTAATATTTTGTGTAGCTAAGCAGAGGATAGACTTCTTTAAGCTCAGACCAGCGCAGGCTGTCTTTACCCTGTCTGTCAGCCAGTTCCATGGCGTCATAAAGATGTCCCAGTCCCTGATTGTAAGCGGCCAGGGTAAAAAACCATTTATCCCATGAACTAACCCCTTTTTCCTCAACATGCTCTGAAATAAATTTCAGGTACGCGGCCCCGCCCATAATGCTCTGGTCAGGATCGAGCCTGTTCTTGACTCCAAGAAAGTCTGCGGTGTCCAGGGTAAGCTGTAAAAGACCCCGAACTCCGGTCCTGCTTTCAGCCTGGGAATCAAAATGAGATTCCTGGTAGATAAGGGCGCTCAGCAGAACCGGGTCAATATTATTTTCCCGGGCGGCAGTGAGTATGGTTTCCGCGTAAGCAGGCAGAAGATTTTCAATGGCTTTTTTAAAGTGACGAAGCTGATAAGGATCTTTTTCCGAGGGGAAAAAACCGAAATATTTATCTCTGAGGTCCTTGAGATAAGAGCTTTCCCGCATATCCAGCCAGAATTGCTCCTGCATCATGTTCAAATCCTTATGCCGGGTGCTCCATATCCAGGCGTATTCATACTCTGTGTCAAAATCATAGGTTTCAAGGACCTGGGGAAAAAAAACGTGCCAGAGGTCAAAGCTCAGCTCATCCACCAGGCCAAAACGAAACTCCCGGTCGGACAGAAGTTTAAAAAAATCTTCTTCGTTATTGCTGACATCCTCCAGCTCAATACGGCACTGCAGCTCCTGCTCAAGGCTGTAAATCTTCTGGAGAAAAACATGCTTTTCAGGCGTAACCACGCTGGCGGTGCACAGGTCGTTGATGCTGTCCAGGGGATGACGCCACCGGTTATGGGCGACTAGGAGGTTCCCGGACATATATCCCGGACCTTTGACGGTATTCTCCCAGGTGTCCCCGGGGTGATGGGGCCCGGCAATGAGCAGGTTGGCCCGGCCGGACTGAATCATGGCAATGCCTCTGGAAAAATCTTTAATTCTGATCCAGACAGGGGTAAGTCCGTTTTCCCGGCAAAAATGATTGACCAGTTCCTGCTCAAAACCGGGACCATAAGGTGATAGAAGGGAGTTAACCCTGCTGGAATCCAGGTAAGCTACCCGCAGGATGTCTTTTGACCAGTAATTTTTTTGGTAGTATAAATAAACGGTCACAAGACAAAGCTGAATAAAGATCAGTAAATAAAGCAGATACCTCTGCTGGTGTTCTTTCATTGGTCTGAGTTGATTAAAATTCCGTACTGGACCAGGCCCGGATCCATGAAGATGTTAATGGTCACCAGCCTGGTTTATTATAAGCGTAACTTTTATATATAAAACGTTCGGCTGGAAATGGCAAATTTTAATTTTTCCTTAATTGACTTTGTATCCGGCGTATTTTAGAAATTGAGACTATTTGCAAAAAATGAGGACTTCTGGAGGAACTAATGTCCAATATGATTGTTTTTGGAACCCAGTGGGGGGATGAAGGTAAAGGAAAAATTGTGGACCTTCTGACGCAGGAGGCGGATATCATTGTCCGCTACCAGGGAGGCAATAATGCCGGCCACACTTTGGTCACCGGCGACAGAACTTTTGTACTGCACCTGATCCCTTCCGGCATACTGCATTCCGGGAAGACCTGTCTCATCGGCAACGGAGTGGTGCTTGATCCCGAGGTGTTCTGTCAGGAAATAGACAAACTGGGTGCGTCAGGAATTTCCATTGCCCCTGAACGGCTTGCCATCAGCAAAAAAGCACATATAATTATGCCTTATCATAAGGCACTGGATCATGCCCGCGAGGCTGCCAAGTCAGGCAATGACAAAATAGGCACTACCGGACGCGGTATCGGCCCCTGCTATGAAGACAAAATGGCGCGCATGGGTATCAGGGCCTGTGATTTGCAGGATATGGATCTGCTCCGGAAAAAGATCAAAAAGGCCCTGGTGGAGAAAAACGCCCTTCTGGAAAAACTTTATAATTTAAAGCCGGCTGATGCTGACGAGATCTTTGAGTATATAAGGCCCCTGGCCCGGAGACTGGTCCCTTTTCTGGGAGATGTTTCCCATAAGATTCAGGAAGCAAAAGAAACGGGCCGGACTGTTCTTTTTGAAGGAGCCCAGGGCGTTCATCTGGACATTGATCACGGAACCTATCCCTATGTGACTTCGTCCAACACGGTTACCGGAAACGCCGCGTCCGGAGCAGGCTATTTTTATGACATGGAAAAGGTGGTGGGCGTGGTCAAGGCGTATACCACCAGAGTCGGACAGGGCCCTTTTCCTACAGAACAGGAAAACGCAGCCGGGGAGTACATGCAACGCAAAGGCGCGGAATTCGGCGCCACCACGGGGCGTCAGAGAAGGTGCGGCTGGCTGGATCTGGTGGTTCTGCGGGAATCAGCCAGGCTTTGCGGTATTACTGAAATCGCCCTGACCAAGCTGGATGTGCTGAGCGGGCTGGAAACCATAAAAGTCTGCACCGAATATAAGTATAAGGGGCAGCTGGTCAAGTATCCTCCTCAGGAAGAGAACGCCATGGCCCACGCAACCCCGGTTTACCAGGAGGTCCCGGGATGGCCCGGAGATATATCAGAAGCAGGTTCCTGGGAAGATATGCCTGAGAATGCCAGGAAATATGTCCGGATGATTGAAGACTACCTGGAAGCCAGAGTGTCCATAATATCAGTGGGGCCTGACCGGCGGCAGACCATCAGAATGTGATAACGGACCAGGGGCAGGTATTTAAAATATGTGGAACAATCAGATCTTGGATTCACAATCCAGAATTGCCTCTTTCATGCGCGGACTTAGTGCCGCACCTCCCAACTGTATCCTTGTGGAAGGAGGCGCGGCCCCGGACCGCAGGGCCCTGGCCCTTTACTGGGCCATGCTCCTTAACTGCCGCGGCCGCAGCACTCCCTGTCTTGAGTGCCGTCCCTGTATCCAGATTAAAGATGAGGTGTTCAGGGATCTATATTTTCTTGGTCCCGGAAATAAGGTCGAAGAGATAAGGGCCTTAAGGACCATATACCCCCAGAAACCTCATTTTTCCTGGAGAATAGTGATTATCGACGAAAGCCAGGCCTTGAGAGCGCCTTCGGTTAACGCCCTGCTTAAATCCCTGGAAGAGCCCCTTCCCGGCAATAGTTTTGTGCTTTTGTCGCCTCAACGTGAAAGTCTTTTTTCCACTCTGGTATCCAGGAGCTTTGTTTTGACTTTGAGCCGGGATTTGTCCCTGGATTTTGATGACGACCTGAAAAATATCTTTACTGATCTGGCCGGGTTCGCCCGGACCGGCAAAGGATGGCTGGACAGAACCTCAGGCAGGGACAAACCTGATCTGGTCCAGGCCAGACAGTTAATATCCAGGTGCAGGCAGGAACTTATCAATTGTGTTCTGGGCCATACCGTGGACAATCTTTTTGCCGGTGTGTCCGCGCAGTCCAGATACCAGGTCCAGCAAATATTTAAACAGGCCGAGGCAGCACTGATGCTGGACAATATGAGAGTGGATCTGGTTCTGGAATGGCTGGGTGTAAGTCTCTGGAAAAAAATCAACCAGCGGGAGAAAGATGTTTACAGAACAAGATATTTATCTGTTTAAAGAAGGCAGGCATTTCAGACTTTATGAACACCTGGGAGCACAGGTGGTCTCCCATGGAGGGGTCAAGGGAACTTACTTCGGGGTCTGGGCCCCCAATGCCAGGTCTGTTTCGGTTATAGGCGATTTTAATTACTGGAATCACGAAAGCCATACTCTCAACGCCAGGACCGACGGTTCAGGGATATGGGAAGGATTTGTAGCTCAGGCAATGCCCGGACATAATTACAAATTCCATATTGAGTCCAGATTCAATAATTACAAGGTAGATAAAGGCGACCCCTTTGCCTTTTTCTGGGAAATTTCTCCAAGGACCGCTTCCCGGATCTGGAAAATGAACTATGACTGGAAAGACCGGGAGTGGATGCAGAAAAGAGGTCAGAAAAATGCCCTGGACAAACCCATAGCCGTCTATGAAATGCACCTGGGCTCCTGGAAACGCGATCCGGCTGAGCCCTCCCGTTTTTTAAGCTACAATGAACTGGCAGGTATTCTGCCTGAATACCTGAACCGGATGGGTTATACCCATGTAGAATTCATGCCTGTGGGAGAGCATCCCTTTTACGGATCCTGGGGATACCAGTGTCTTGGTTTTTTTGCTCCGTCCAGCAGGTACGGCACCCCCCAGGAGTTGATGAATCTCATAGATGTTCTGCATCAGCATGATATCGGAGTCATTCTGGACTGGGTCCCTTCCCATTTCCCCACGGATGAATACGGCCCCGGTTATTTTGACGGAACCCATCTTTACGAGCATATGGATCCGAGAAAAGGTTTTCACCCGGACTGGAAAAGCTTTATTTTCAACTACGGCCGCAACGAGGTGGTCAATTTTCTTATAAGCAGCGCCATGTTCTGGCTGGATAAATATCATATTGACGGCCTCAGGCTGGATGCGGTGGCTTCCATGCTTTATCTGGACTATTCCAGGGAAGAGGGTGAGTGGGTCCCCAATGAGTTCGGCGGTAATGAAAACCTGGACGCCATTAATTTTCTGAAGCTTCTGAACACCACGGTTTATCAGAATTATCCCGACGTACAGACCTTTGCCGAGGAATCCACCTCCTGGCCCATGGTGTCCAGGCCCGCTTATGTGGGCGGCCTTGGTTTCGGCTATAAATGGAATATGGGCTGGATGAATGATACCCTAAGTTATATGAAAAATGATTCGGTTTTCAGAAAGTATCATCACAATCAGCTGACCTTCAGCCTGTGGTACGCCTTTTCCGAGAATTTTATCCTGCCCCTGTCCCATGATGAAGTAGTTCACGGCAAGGGATCACTGATCAATAAAATGCCGGGAGATGACTGGCAGAAATTTGCCAATCTAAGACTGCTTCTGGGGTATATGTACGCCCATCCCGGCAAAAAAATGATCTTTATGGGTTCCGAGTTCGGGCAATGGGCTGAATGGGATCATGACTCCAGCCTGGACTGGCATCTTCTTGAATCTGACCGCCATCATCAGCTAAGTGTCTGGATGACCGCCTTGAATGAACTTTACCGCGGTTATGCCCAGCTTTATGAGCTTGATTATACCTGGGAAGGTTTTTCCTGGGTGGATGCCAATAACGCTGACGACAGTATTCTGTCTTTTGTGCGCTTTGATAAAAATGAAAATCCCCTGCTTGTAGTGGCCAATTTTACCCCTGTGCCCAGATGGGGATATCGCATCGGCGCGCCCGGTCCGGGTGAGTGGTCTGAGATCATAAACAGTGATCACAGAGATTTCGGGGGATCAAACCTGGTCAACTCTGAACCCCGGCCTGCTCTTAATGAAGCCATGCACGGGTATAATTACTCTTTGCTCCTTGATCTGCCGCCCCTGGGCATAATATTTCTGAGGCAGGATAAATGAGCAGATGCAGCGGGGTTCTTCTGCATATATCTTCTCTGCCTTCACGCTTTGGTACAGGCGATCTGGGAGAAAAAGCCTTCTCTTTTGTAGACTTTCTGGCCAGGACCGGGCAGAAAATCTGGCAGATTCTTCCCCTTAATCCCACCACGCCTGGAACCGGAAATTCCCCCTATTCCAGTTACAGCGCCTTTGCAGGCAACCCTCTTTTTATTGATCCTGTATCCCTGGTCAAATCCGGGACCCTGCACCCCGGGGACCTGGACGAAATTCCTGATTTTCCCGCGGGTAAAACTGAATACGAACAGGCCTGGGAATATAAGAAAGCTGTTCTGGACCGGGCTTTTTACAGAAATATTGATGATATTGAGTCAGATCCGGGATTTACCCTTTTTTGTAAGGAAAACTCATACTGGCTGGAAGATTTTGCAGTGTTCAGCGCTTTGAAAAGCCGGTATCACGGTGCGCCCTGGTATGAATGGCCACAGGAAGCCCGGTTTAAAAACAAGGATCAGATAAAGTTTATCAACAACAACCTGGAAGACCTGGTCCTGAAGAAAAAATACTGGCAATATCTTTTTTTTCATCAATGGGGAAAGCTCAAAACCTATGCCAATAATCAGAATATAATAATTTTCGGTGACCTGCCCATTTATGTCAGCCTGGACAGTTGTGATCTGTGGTCGCATCCCGAACTTTTTCTCCTGGATGAAAACAACCTGCCCACTCACGTGGCCGGGGCTCCGCCGGATTATTTCAGCAGGACCGGACAGATGTGGGGAAACCCCCTGTATGACTGGCAGCGATGCGAAGATGAGGGTTTTTTCTGGTGGAAGCAGCGGATTAAACAGAATCTTTTAATGTTTGATCTGCTGAGATTTGATCATTTCCGGGGGTTTGCCGGTTACTGGCAGATAGAGGCCGGAGAGAAAACAGCCCAGAACGGACAATGGAAAAAAGGGCCCGGCTCCAGGCTTTTGTCCGCCCTTACAAACAATTTTTCTCCGGCCCAGTTTGTGGCTGAAGACCTGGGTCATATTACCCCGGATGTGCTGCGGCTTCGGGATGAGTTCGGCCTGCCCGGAATGAAGATACTTCAGTTTGCCTTTGGCGCGGGTATGCCGGCCAACCCCTATATCCCTCACAACCATGTCCGGAACTGCGTGGTTTACACTGGAACCCATGATAATAATACCATTCTCGGCTGGTTTGATCATGAACTGGATAAAGATTCTCTCTTCAGGCTCAGGCAATACCTGGGAAAGGAAGTCCAGCGTGGCAGTATCTGCCGGGAACTTATCCGCATGGCCATGTCTTCGCCCGCCAGATTCTGCGTTATTCCCATGCAGGATTTTCTGGGGCTGGGCCGGGATTCCAGGATGAACCGGCCTTCCACCGGTCAAGGCAACTGGACCTGGCGATTGTTGCCGGAACTCATTAATCAGGATATAGAACAGTTCATGACCCATTTTACAGAGATCTACGGAAGGACAAACCACCAAGAAGGAGAGACCGGGTGAATACTTTTAGAGTGCTGTTTTTAACCCTTGTTTTTGCCCTGAGCATGCTCTTTCTGATCCAGAATACCCAGGTTCTGGACCAGAGCGTTACCCTGGTTCTGGATCTGTGGTGGGCTGAGTTCAATTCGCCGGCCATAGATATGTATGTGATTGTGTTTTTGTGTTTACTGCTGGGCACAGTCTTTGGAGTAATCGCGTTTTTCCCCGGAAACAGGGGCTTGCGCAGAAAGCATAAAATGCAGAAAGCCGAATTAAAAAATTTGACACAGGAGGTTCTTGATATGCAGAAATCAGAAGACACCCGGGAAGACAAACCAGAAGAAACAGCGGACAGCCAGAGCCCGGAGTCCACCCACGCGGCCCGGAGGCCGGAGGCCCAGAGCCTGGGAGACGATCTGGAAGTCAAGCCCAACGGCACTTCTGGAAAAATCGCCCTGGTGGGGGTTTTTGTCATGTTTATCCTGCTCACCGGGTTTTATTTTTTCATGGACCAGAAGATAAACCAGTTTCAAAATCAGATGGATTCAACCATTGCCGACAGCACCCAGGCGGTTGAACTTGCCAGGAAGGTGGACCGGGAAACAGCAGGTTACCGGGAGGAGATTGAAAAACTTACCCGGACCCAGAACCGGCACCAGGAAGAAATCGCCGCCCTGCAGAGCCTGCCCCAGGATACTATGGATTATCTGACCATGATGCTCATTAATGAGTACTCGGTTAAGATTGACCAGCTGATGAAAAGCGCGGGCACTGAAGAAGACCGGAAACTGCTTGAAGATATAAAGAAGTCTCTGGGAAAGGCTTTAGGGCATTACCGGGAAAAGACAGACTGACAGACTGCTGAAAATCTCCCAATTGGCTGCGTCGCTGCAAAAAGTTCAAACTCTTACGTATCCTGAATACGCCCCAGTGAAACGAGAGAAGGTTTCACGGGGTAAACTTTGACCTTGAATTTTTTTGCTTCTTGCACTTGGAATTTTTGAACAGTCTGCCGGGTAAGGACTTTTCTGACAAGCTGCTAAGACTTTGGTGAACACATTTCTTTGAGCCACGGCGGAACCCGCACCGGCCGTCCTGTTTTATTCACGCAGGCGTGCCCGGTGCGTCCGGTGGCCAGGACAACATCCCGGTCTTCGCTTGTTACTTCATAGTCAAAGGTGAACGAGGCCTTGCCCCACCCGCTGATGGCCGCCCGGATATACACAAGATGGTCAAACCTGGCTGGTCTGTGATATCTGCACGACGCCTCGGTCACCGGGAAAAATATCCCTTTTTCTTCAATGCTGGTATAGCTGATGCCCTGTTTACGAATGTAAGCGCTTCTGGCTATCTCAAACCAGTGCAGGTAGTTGGCGTAGTAGACCACGCCCATGGCGTCTGTTTCACCGTAGGATACCCTGTGGGGGTGCCATATCTCGGGCAGGGGAAAATCTGGGGACGGTTTTTTCATTTTTTTCTTATTTGTTCCGGCCTGGAAAAGACTTGTCCTGCCCGCAAATTCTCTTCCAGGTTTTTGGTTACTGCTTTTTTCTTCCCTTCAGAGCAAAATCCAGAAGCTGATGACCATGATCGAGTGTTAGGCCGGTTGCCCTGGCTGACGCCTCGGAAAATACTTCCGGCCCTCTGCTCTTTTTCCTGCTGTTGTAAATCAGAAAAGGTACCGGATCTCTGGCGTGGGTTCTGAGTTTAATGGGAGTGAAATGATCACAGCAGATGATCATGATAAAGTCCTCGCCCTGCAGACTGTCAAGAAGAGGCCCCACAATCAGCTGGTCAAATCTTGCTATTGCCTCTGTCTTATCCGGAATACTGCCCATGTGCCCGCATTCGTCAGGACCCTCCAGATGGACAAAAACAAAGTCGTTCTCCTCCAGGCAGGCTTGAGCGGCCTGGACCTTGCCCTGGTAATTGGTATCCAGCAGTCCCGTGACCCCGGGAACAATAAGTGCTTCAAGCCCGGCCGCCCTGCCCAGTCCCCGGATAAGATCCACGGCTGAAATTACCGCGCCCCTCAGCCCGAACCTGTCCTGAAACAAGGGCAGAGTAAGAGGCGGTCCCTGTCCCCAGGGCCAGATGGAATCAGCTTTGGAGTCCGCCTTGATGTCCTGTAAAACCCGGTAAGAACTTTGCACCAGATCCCACAGGGGAGGGTACAACTGGAATTCTTTGAGATCCTGGTTAATATCCTGGTCCAGGATGTCATGAGGGGGGCGGATATCAACCTCTGCCGCTGCTGACAAAGAGCCCTGTTTCTGGACCACCAGATGCCTGTACTGTACTCCCGGGTAAAAGGTGAATTCATCATTTCCCAGACGGTCCTGCAGCGTGTCAATAAAGGGGCGGGAAATTTCCGATTCAATATGTCCGGCGGAATAGTCCCGCAATTTGGCGTCCGGCTGGAGGCTGTCCAGTGAAATCAGATTGCACCTCCAGATCAGGTCCCGGGGGCCCGGGGTGAGCCCCTGGGCTGCCGCTTCTATAGGTCCCCTTCCGGTATGATATCTGGCCGGGTCATAGCCCATAAGGGCCATATTGGCGATATCCGATCCAGGCGGCTGATTCTCCGGGATGGTCCGGCAGGTTCCCACCTGCGACCGGGAGGCCAGAGAGTCCATGTTGGGGGTGGAAGCCGCCTGCAGCGGAGTTTTACCCTGCAGGTCCTCCAATGGCCAGTCCCCCATTCCATCAGCCACAAGCATGAGTATCCTGGTCATTTCAGTATCCTGTAATGTACAGTGGGAGCTGTAATGGTTTCGAATTCATCAATGACCCGCAGGGCCCGGCGAACCGCTTTGAGCTGGGCCCGGTGGGTCAGAAATACAATGGGCACGTCCCCGCCCTGGGGGCCGGGCTTCTGCACTGCCTGGGCAATACTTATATTGTGTTCTCCCATAACCCCGGACACCGCGGAAAGGACTCCTGGTTTATCCTGGGCGGTCATGCGGAAATAATGTCTGGACACAGCCAGGTCCGGAGCCACAATGTCCGCCCCGGGCAGGACTTTTTCCGGAAATCCGGTGTTGTTGATTCCGGCCCGGTCCCTGGCCAGGGACATGATATCCGCCAGAACCGCACTTCCCGTGGGCAGATCTCCTGCTCCCTGGCCGTAAAGCATTATGGGGCCTACTGCGTTGCCGTTAAGGAGAATGGAGTTAAAGGGACCATCCACCTTGGCCAGGATATGATCCATGGGTAAAAGCGCCGGAAATACCCCTGCCTGAAGATGTCCGGATTTTTCCCGGACCTGGGCGATAAGCTTGAGTATATATCCGAATTCGGCAGCCATGGCCAGGTCAATGGTTTCAACCCGGGAGATTCCCTGAACCGGCAGGATGTTCAGGGGATAATCCGCGCCGTGGGCCAGGCGGATAAGTATGGTCAGCTTGTGAGCCGCGTCCAGACCTTCAATGTCCAGGGTGGGATCGGCCTCGGCATAGCCCAGTTTTTTTGCCGCGTTCAGAGCCGTGGCAAAATCCAGACCCTTGGAGGTCATTTCACTGAGGATGAAATTGGCGGTGCCGTTGAGAATTCCGGTGATAGAGGTAATTCTGTTGCCGGCCAGGCTGTCCTTTAAGGTCTGAACAATGGGGATGCCCCCGGCAACACTGGCTTCATAGTAAAGCCCCAGGTTTTTTTCATGGGCAAGGGAAAAAAGAGGTTCTCCTTTTTCAGCCAGCAGGGCCTTGTTGGCGGTGACCACGTGCTTGCCCTTTTCCAGGCTGGTGTAAATCAGCTGAAAAGCCGTATCCATCCCGCCCATGAGCTCCACCACGATATCAATGTCCGCGTCGGAAAGAATATCCTGGATATTGTCTGTAAACACGGTTTCCGGACCAGGGATAAAGGATCTGACCCTGGACAAATCCCTGACCAGGATTTTTCTGATGACCAGGTTCTTGCCGGTCCTTCTTTCTATCCAGTCGCTGTTTTCCCGGATGATTCGGGCCAGGCCGGTGCCCACGGTGCCGAATCCGGCCAGGGCCAGGTTTACTGTTTTTTTCTCCATTATCCCCCCAGAACCTTTTTCATGCCTCTCAGGGCCTGGTTGATGCGGTGCCGGTTTTCAACCAGGGCAAACCTGACATGGTCATCCCCGTAATGACCAAAGCCAAGACCTGGAGAGACAGCCACTTTGGCCTCCTTGAGCAGCAGCTTGGAAAACTCCACTGAGCCCAGTTTCTGGAATTCCTCAGGAATTCTGGCCCAGACAAACATGGTGGCTTTGGGTTTTTCCAGCTCCCAGCCGATCCTGTTAAGACCTTCCACCAGGGCGTTGCGCCTGTCTTCATAGATGTCCACAATTTCCTGAACGCATTCCTGGGGGCCATTCAGGGCAATAATGGAGGCGATCTGGATAGGCTGAAAGATACCGTAATCCAGGTAACTCTTTATGCGGGTAAGGGCGTTGACCATTTTGCGGTTGCCGCAGCAAAAGCCCATGCGCCACCCGGGCATGGAATAGCTTTTGGACAGGGAAAAGAACTCCACCCCCACATCTTTGGCTCCGGGAATCTGCAGAAAACTGGGAGCCACGTATCCGTCAAAGCACAGATCAGCATAAGCCAGATCATGGATGACATACATGTTGTGTTCCTTGGCAAAGTCCACGATCTTCTGGAAAAAGCTGAGTTCCACCGTGGCCGTGGTGGGATTGTGGGGATAGCAGATTATAAGCACCTTGGGCTGAGGCCAGGTCTGCCTGGTGGCCACCAGCAGATCCTCAAAGAAATCCCGGTCCAGACCTATGGGAATTCTTCGAACATCAGCACCGGCGATAATGGCTGAGTACGGATGAATGGGATAGGTGGGGTCCTGGGAAAAAACCACGTCTCCGGGACTGAGCATGGCCAGGGCCAGATGGGACAGACCCTCTTTGGCGCCCATGGTGGCGATGGCCTCTGTTTCAGGGTCAAGCACGACATCAAAGCGTCTTTTATACCAGTCACAGATGGCCCGGCGCAGGTTGGGGATGCCCTTGGACGCGGAATAGCGGTGGTTGACCGCCTTGGACGCGGCTTCCATCAGTTTGTCCACAATATGCCTGGGTGTTGACAGATCAGGATTGCCCATGCCCAGGTCGATGATATCCTCTCCCTGGCGGCGCATCTGCATTTTCAGTTCATTGACAATAGCAAACACATATGGAGGCAAACGGTTTATGCGCTCAAATTCGGCCATGACTAGCTCCTGGTACGGGTTAAAATGTAAATAATATATCAACTGTCAAGACAGCTTTGCTCTGTTCCGTATTTCTGCTCTGTTCTGCGCTGCTGCCGGTTTTCTGCGGCCTGATACCGGACGTTTGGTTGTGACTTTTGATTTTATTAATTGTTCTGCGGGCCAAATGTCAAATACTTAGGGTGAGCTGCCGGTTATTTTAGAAGCCTTGTGTTTCCCGGTTGAGCCTCAGCTGGTAAGGACTTTTTCAACAAGCTGATAAGGTTCACGCTCCGGGCGTATTTTTCATGTTTAAGAGCTGTTGAAAAAATATTGTTCCTGATGTAGATACGCTTTTTCTCAGGGCAGTCAAAAGATATATACCACAGGCCCCGGGTTTGCGGTTAATCGTTTTTATTCAGGAGCAGTAATATGAAAACAGGACTTATCATGTTCGCGGGCGCGCTGTGCGTTATGGTCTTCTGGGGATGCGCTCCCATGTCCAATTCCGTGGTTCTTCCCGGAGAAGACGGCAAATATCAGGTGGTCACCTTTGGCAGTTCGGAAAAATCCGCCAACCAGGAAGCCCTGGCCAGGGCTACAGAGACTTGTGAACAGAAAAATCAGAGTATTATCGTCTTGAGCCACGCCACCCAGTATCAGGGAGGCCTGGGCAAGGGAGACAAGGAGCTGCTTGAAATAGGCGGTCAGATAGCCAGCATGATTGAAGGCCAGGACTACTTGCTGGACACTTCGTCTCCGGATGACTACAAAGTGGTGATGGAATTCAGGTGCAAATAAGTTTCCGGATTGTTCAGGAAACAAATTTCCGTCTGCCGGAAAAACATTCTTGATAAATGCTGCGTTATGAGATAAGTATTAATACTTGTGCGGGCCGGGAAAGAGTCAGGAATAACGGCTCTGGAAATTAATCTTCCCCGGGAATTCTGTTATATATTTGTCCGCGTAATCAAGGAGAGGTGGCCGAGCTGGCTGAAGGCGCGCGCCTGCTAAGCGCGTAAGGGGTTAATAGCTCCTTCGAGGGTTCAAATCCCTCCCTCTCCGCCATAGCCATCCAAAACCCGGTCCCAAAGGATACGGGTTTTTTTGTTTGTAACTGCTTACACTTTTTTCAGCAGCAAAGCCTCTATCTTGTTGATTTGCCCATTGCTGCTTGTCTGGTTCCGACATTACTAAACTTTTAAGGATTTTATCATGCAGGAAATTACTGTCCGCTTTACTCATTGTAAGGAAGAAATTGAAGTCTTTATTGATGAGCACAAGAATGCTGTTATTGGTTTTCTCGATATGTACGGTGATCCTGCCTTTCTTGGAAGTGATTTTTATCAGACAATAGAGGGTGAAAATCCTTTTGCAAATCTCTTAAAAGCTACCGGTCTGGATGAATATCATTTTTTTCGCCAGGTCATTAATCAACTTGAGCCAGCCAATCATCTTTCTCAAATTAGTGTTGAGGTTAGCGGAATTAAACTGCCCAAAAGATTTTTATTGCCCATTCTTGAAGTTATTATCCCGGGAGATAACCTTTCTGCGGTCAAAGATGTTCAAACGTATGAACTGCTGACCAATGTATCTGTACCTGACGGTGAGCGTGAGGATTTGCAGAAGGTAATTGATAAGTACCCTGTAAGGCTTTCCAAACATGTTATCAGGCAATCCAGATTATCCCCTAATGTTGCCTATCAATTTATGCCCTTTATTGAGGAGCTTGATGAATCGGGTTTGAAGAATACCTGGGTAGGGCAGTTCCATAAAGGCTTGCTTGAACAGATGTACCA
>JAWOGL010000182.1:0-5312 GCA_046496945.1 Desulfonatronovibrio sp. | reverse complement strand
ACCAGAATTTTAATTAAACCTTTCACCTTATTACCTCCTGAAAAAAATTATTTACGAAGACTGCTAGCTACAATAAGGCAATCCCGGATGCAAGGAGAATAATTATCAAGTAAATTCAAAATATTAAGCATGTTTTTCCTTAAAATACCAAGGGTGATTTCTTCCCGGACTTTTTTTGTAAAAAACTGCTTGTTGCTGACAGCTTTTACTTGAGATATGTTTTTTTATTATAATCATCGGCATCTAATCGGTCTCCATCCGGAAAATTTTTATTTCAGGATGCTGAAACTGACTTTTTTCTTACGGGAAACAGGAAAAAATCCGCTTCCGGATGAAAACCAACCAGTTCAAACTTTTTTTATACTAAGCCCAAAAGCCATGGAAAAATCACCCAAAAAAATCAAAAGGCTGCTTCAAGAAGCCATCGACCAGAGGTCAAAATTTATAATCGTCCTGCCTGAGGATATGTCCAGTGTCAGCAGCCTGAATGCTTCTCTGATGGATTTTAACAATGAATATCTCTATCTGGAAGTCTCCGCCATAACCAGATTCAACCCCAGATGGGAAGGCCTTGGCGTAACCTGCTTTTTCCGGTTGATAACCACGAAAAAACCGCGCAAGGAAATGTTTTTCAACTTTAGTTCAAAAGTTTACAGCCATGAACAGGGCAAAAGCGACCAGGTTGGGATACAGCTGGACTTCCCTGAAAAAATCGAAATGGGGCAGAGGCGTTCCAGCATGAGGATAGACATGGACCCCAGGCTTGTTCTTGGCTTCTCCGTATGGGAAGAAGACAGATTCATCAGGGCGGCTGACGGGGAAAACAAAAAAGGCCTGCATCCTCCAAAAATCAGCATAGATCATATCCAGTCCGGAGTTATAAAAATTACTGATATATCTGCTGGAGGAATGAAGAAAAAAATTACCCAGGAAGCTTTGCAGCAGCTTGGACTAAGCTGGAATAAAGGCAGCACCATGATCATCTGGCTGGTTCTCCTGGAACCCCGCAATCAGCAGAAAGAACAATTCTGGCTCAAGGCCAGAGTAAAATACAAGTACCAGGACTTTGTCTCCAAAGAAATTGACCTGGGTCTGGAATTCATCAGTTTCGGTCAGATCGGTCCGGACAAAAAAATGAAATGGCTGAGAGTCAAAGAAAACAACATAGACCAGATAGGCAACTGGACCTATCAGAGATACCTGGAGCATTACCGGCAGGGACTGGCTTGAAGCTGATATTTCACGATTGCCGGGATGATATTTATGGTAAATTCAGGCTTGTCCGCCCGGGTATTAATTTGTGCGGCTTGAAAAGGTGACCCATGAAAAAAATGCTTTCTCCCAAGGTCGTCATCTGCGCTCTGTTTATTCTCATCTTGGGAACAGTGTTGGCAGGCTGGCTTTACCTGGAACACAGCCTTGAAAAAAACTTTAAAAACTTTATTGATGCCCACGAGGGACTTGATATTGCCTATAAAGAACTGAGAACCAATCCCCTGAAAAAAAGTATAGAACTGGAGCAGCCGCAAATTAACTATGGCGATGCTGTTTCCCTTAAAGCCCGGCGCATTGTAATTCACAACCCGGCTGTTCAAAATAAAATACCGGTTAAGATGACCCTGAAAGCCACCGCACTGGATATTCAAAAATTCTTTCCCTCTCTGGAACTAACCAGGCAGGTTGAGCGTTCAGGATCAAATCTTTCAGAGATAAACGGTGTGCTCGCATACGAATACCACCCACAGGAAAACCGGCTGGAAATACCCAGAATAATCCTGGACAATCCCGATCTTGGCCTGTTTTGCGCCGGTCTGGCCCTGTCCAGCCTGGATATTAACTATCTTATATCTTTGCAGAATCCTTTTCTTCTGGGAGCAGCCCTTCTGGGTATAAGCATTGACCACTTTCAGGCAGGATATAAAGACCAGGGAATGGTCAAAAGACTGGCAGAACTTAATGGATGGGATAACCAGACAGGCAGCAAGGAAGGCGAACAGGATCCGGCGCCTTTTCTAAGGGGGCTTTCCCCTGATAACAGCATCCCTGCACAAAAATTTCTGCGCGCTCAAAAACCTTTGACTATAGAGATTTTTCCACCAGAACCGGTCCCGTTTTCAGCCATTCTGGCCAGCCAGGACCAGGAAGCCGCCGCGCAGCTGCTGAATCTGAAAATTACAAACCAGAAGCCTGATTTCTGCGTTTCCCTTGAGGATCAATAGGCTTGCCGCACTGTCTTTAAACTTTGTATCTATTCACCATATGTTATGATCAGCACTGAATCTAAGGCCAGTCCCAGGTATCATGTTTCGCCATTGATGCGATGTTTGACCGTCGCAGGTTCCGTTCAGGCAAACCATACACATTAAAGACTGCCGATTTTTTTCCAAAATATGCAAGATTTCCAATCCAGATAACATGCCCAGCTAATGGTTTGCCTTAGGGAGCCGCGACAGGGAGTTCGTATCAACAGAAACATGAACCAGGGACTGGCCACTGGCTATGGTGAATAGTTACTAAACTTTTATTTTCCGTAACCTTCCTGCTCTTCCATAAACTGCATATTATAAAGCTTTTTATACAGAAAGCATTTATCCAGCAGCTCTTCATGATTTCCCTGGTCCAGGATCTTGCCCTGGGCCATAACCACAATCCGGTCCGAAGACAGGACCGTGGACAGTCTGTGGGCGATGACTATGCTCGTCCTCTCGCGCATAAGATTCTCCAGGGCTCTCTGCACAATACGCTCGGATTCGGTATCCAGAGCACTGGTGGCTTCGTCCAGGATAAGCAGGGGCGGATTTTTCAGAAGCGCCCGGGCAATGGTGATCCTTTGTTTCTGCCCTCCGGAAAGCTTTACTCCTCTCTCGCCGATTATTGTTTCGTACCCGTAAGGAAGTTCCAGAATAAAGTCATGGGCAAAAGCGGCTTTGGCTGCATCCATGATGCTTTCCTCGCCCGCTCCGGGCAGGGCATAGGCAATATTGTTTTTGATGGAAGTATTAAAAAGGAAATTATCCTGGGCCACGATTCCCATAAACAGCCGCAGACTCTGAAGGGTATACTCATGGGTGGGACGGCCGTTCAGGATTATCCTGCCCTGCTGGTGCTCGTAAAATCTGGGCAAAAGATTGATCAGGGTGGTTTTGCCTGATCCGCTGGGCCCCACAATAGCCACTTTTTCTCCCTGCTTGATATTCAGGCTTACCCCATTTACCGCGGGTAGTTCGCTGCCGGGATAAGTAAAGGTGACGTCATGCATCTCCAGCATCTTGAACTGACCTTCCAGTTCAACCGTTCCTCCATCTTCCACTTTCAGGTCTTCACTGTCCAGGACCTCAAAGACCCTTTCCGCTCCGGTCAGAGCCTTCTGAATGGCGATATTGGTCTTGCTCAGTCCCTTTACAGGCTGATAAAGCAATATCAGGGCGGTCATAAAAGAAAAAAAAGTGCCCGGAGTTGATTCTCCGGCAATGACCTGGCTTCCTCCGTACCAGACGATAAGCCCCACTCCGATGGAACCGATAAACTCCATAAGCGGAGAAGAAGCGTGATGATAACGGTTTTCCTTAACAGCGATATTGACCAGCTTGGTATTTTCACGGGTAAAATTATCCTGCTCGGACCGCTCATTGGCAAAGGCCTTGATAACCCGGATGCCGCTGAAGGTTTCCTGAAGAAAGTTGGTAATATCAGATATCTTGACCTGGGTTTTACGGCCCACCTTGCGCAGCTTTTTGGCGAAATAGATAAAAGGGTAAATGGCCAGGGGATAAATGATCAGGGACAATGTCGCCAGCAGAGGGTCTCTGTAAAAAATGACTCCCAGTAAAGCGATCATGGTCAGAACATGTCTGGTCAACTCCACCATTTTGGGCAGGCTGACAGCCAGCAGGTTGACATCACTGGTGATTCTGGCCATAAGCATGCCAATGCGGTTGTCCTCAAAAAACCTGACCGGAAGTTCTATCATTTTATGATACAGTTCCTGACGCAACTGCCCCAGGACCTTGATTCCACAATAGCTCATCTGAAAATTCTGAATGTACAGGAATACGCCTTTAAGACCGAACACCAGAACCAGCAGAACAGGAATAATAAGCAGGGCCCTCTGGTCCTTATTGATAAAAATATCATCCAGAGCCGGCTTGACCAGAAAGGCCGAGGCAGCGGTACTTGCCGCCACTACTCCAAGAGCTGCTATGGAAATAACGATCCTTACCTTGAATTGTTTGAAGTAACCAAGGATTCTTTTGGCAAGCTGCCAACTATTTACATTAGACCAGTCTGACTTTAATTTCATATAGGATATTAATTATTAAGTTATATATGCAGGCCCGGGATTGGTGCAAGAGATGAATAGAGCCATAAAAACACTACAGGCATACAGCTTATGGCCTTTATTAGTGCTGCAGCCGGGCGTATCCGTCAAACAGCCTTGATTGTCAACAAGTTGCTTGACTTCTCCTGTGTCCGGAAGCAGCCCCTCAATTACCAACTCTATTAGTTTTGGACCTTAAGGGCAACAATGGGGGTGAACCATGGCCCGTCCCAATAAACACATAAAAATATCAACATATTACACGTGAAACCAAACTCTCAACCCCAAACAGTCCGGGCGTACCTGTGAAAAATTCTTCAAGTTTTCTTGAGGCCTTGAAAGAGCCCGGACAATGGCTTGAACAAAACACCACACCGCTGAAAAGCAGCCGGAAACTGAAAGCAGGCATTGCCACCCTTCCGGATGGACAAAACATTTTTGTAAAGCGTTATTATGTTCCAAAGCTATGTCCGGGCATAACCTCTGTCATGATTAAAAAAAAGGTTGACCGGATCATGCGGATCTCCAACCACCTGCTCCAGGCAGGTGTGGCCGTACCAAAGCCTTACTTGGTTATCAGGGATTTTTCTGTTCAACGTCCTTCGTTTTTCTTGGTCAGCCAGGCTCTGCAAGACGTGTTTTTTTTTAGAAAGGCCCTCCGGCAAAATCAGGTCCGGGGTGCTTCCGGTCTGACTACCCTGCTGAACAGAATCGGGGAAAATACCGGAAAAATGCATAAAGCCGGTGTTGTGCACCGGGATTTGAAAGGTACCAATATCATGACAGGCTCAGACCCTGACCAACCCATCTACTTTATTGATTTTGATGCTGCCAGACGTTTCAATTTTCCGGACAATCACATCTTTGCCCTTGACCTTGCCAGATTAGCCCTGGAAATTGCCGAGAATATGCCCGGGCCCGGGGTCTTGCAAAGCTTGCTGTCCGCTTAGTCTCAGAATACCGGGATTGATTTTCCAGAGGTCAATAAAAGAAT
>JAWOGL010000062.1:0-8948 GCA_046496945.1 Desulfonatronovibrio sp. | reverse complement strand
ATTGGCTTTGTCGCTGTAAAAAGTTCAAACTCGCACCTGTATAAATACGCCGCCACCTTGAACTTTTTTTGCTCCCTGCACCTAAAATTTTTGAACAACCTGCCTGGTAAGGACTTTTTCAACAGGCTGTTATGGCTAGCCGCTGAATTCTGAACATGCTGACGGTTTTGGCAAATAAATATAATCTATTTGCCTATGCAGAAATTGTCAAAAATTGAATTAAGAATCTCGTCCGAGGTAATCCGTCCGGTGACCTGGTCCAGATGCGAACAGGCATAATCCAGGCGGGCGGCCAGAAGGTCGTATGGTATGTGCAGCACAGCTTCCCTGGCCAGCTGGGAAAGTTCTTCAGCTGCCTGTTCCAGACAGGTTTTCTGTCGGAGGTTGGGAACCAGAGCTCCTTCCGGATTGGCAACTCTGCCCGACAGAGCCATCTCCCTCACCCCGGTCAGGAGTTCTTTAAGTCCGGTCCCGTTTTTTGCGCTGACCCTGAAAGTGCGTGCCCAGTCGCGTTCCAGTTTTAAGGTCCAGTCCGGCACAACAGAGACCAGATCCCATTTGTTTAAGGCAATAATAATTTTCTCAGGGATGGCTGTGTTTAAAATTTCCAGTTCCCGGGATGAAGGCTCCCGGGTAGAATCTAAAACCAGAATCAGAATGTCGGCGCAGTCAATGAGTTCTTTACCCCTTTGCATTCCTTCTATTTCCACCTGGTCGCGGGCTTGTCTCAGGCCGGCTGTATCCACCAGCCGTACCGGAAGCCCACCGAGGTTGACCGCTTCTTCCAGATAATCCCGGGTGGTGCCGGGGATTTCAGTGACAATGGCTCGTTCTCTTCCAAGAACAGCATTCATTATGCTTGATTTGCCCGTGTTGACCCTGCCGGTCAAAACGGTCAGTACGCCGTCGGTCCAGATCCGGCTCTGGTCATAACCCGCGGTAATCGCGGCAATTTCACTTACACAGCTGTCAGCCCTGCGGGCGAGTTCATTTCCGGGCAGGCATTCAATTTCTTCTTCAGGAAAGTCTACAGCCACGCATAACTGCTGTTTTAATTCTTCCAGCTTCCGGCGCAGCGACTTGATTTTTCCGGCCAGATGACCCTGCAGTTTGTTTCTGGCCAGACCTATTCCTGTTTCAGTAGGAGCATTGATCATTTCCAGGACTGCTTCAGCCTGGGTAAGGTCCATTTTCCCGTTGAGAAAGGCCCTTTTGGTAAATTCTCCTGGTTCAGCCGGACGCGCCCCCAGAGACAGAACCGCTTCCAGAACAGCTTCCAGAATGGCCGGGTTTCCGTGACAATTGATCTCTACTGTGTCTTCGCCGGTATAAGAGTGTGGACCAGGCATGGAGCTTACCAGGACTTCGTCCAGGATCCGGCCCTGGCTGCCGGTGATCCAGCCATGAGTCAGCTGGTACGGCTTGATTTTTTTTTCTTTGGGATAAAAAAGTTTGTATGCCAGGCTGAGGCTTTCCGGCCCGCTTAACCTTATAATCCCAATTGCGCCGGCCCCCATTGGAGTGGCAATGGCTGCTATGGTATCCTGAATATGCTTCATTGGTGTTAAACCAGGAAAGGGCGGGGAAGAATCCCCGCCCCTTCCTGGTTTCTGTTATTCCTGTGATGGTTTTTTCCGCCGCTGCTTGGGCATGATGAGCACCCTTTTCATGGGGCCGTCACCCTTGCTTTTGGTGCGGATTTTCTTGTCGTTCTGCAGAGCCATGTGTACTATCCTGCGATGGTAAGAACTGAGAGGACGGGTACTCATGGTCTTTCCTGCATTTTTGGCTTTGCTGGCCAGTTGAAAAGCATTCTGCTGCAGCTTCTCATTCTGCTTTTCCAGAAAGTCTTCCGTATCCAGCTGGACTCTGGGAGCTCCGGGACGGTTTTTGGCAATAATCCGGTTGGCGATATACTGGATGGCGCTCAGGGTCTGTCCATCCCGTCCGATGAGGATCTCCGACGCGGTTTCATCCTTGATGGTTACGCTTATGGGCCTGGTCTGTTCATTTACCGTGATACCGGCTTCCGCGGCCAGAGGAGCTGTCAGGTGAATGATAAGTTCCTGAATGTATTTTCTGAGTTCTGGATCCGGGACCTCCTGATTCTTAAAGTTCGCCGCCCCGCCTGCTTTTTCGTTTTCCCCGGGCTTTTCCCCGGGCTTTTCCCCGGGCTTTTCCCCGCTTTTTTCCGGCCCGGCCTCTGGCTGCGCCTGGGGCTCTTTCCGGTACCCGGGCTTTTGCTCCGGCTTTTGCTCCGGCTTTTGCTCCGGCTTAGGCTCCGGCTTAGGTTCGGGCTTAGGTTCGGGCTTTACTTCGGACTCCGGCTTTGGCTTTGGCTTTGGCTTAGGCTTAGGCTTGGGCTCAGGCCGGGGAGCAGTCTTGGGCTCTGGTTTGGGCCTGGACCTGGGTTTATGCTGACTTTTGGGCTTTTCCGCTTTCCGGGCAGGTGTTGAACCAGGCGTTTCCGGGGAAGTCTGTTTTTCAGAATTCCGGGCCGGGCCGCTGTCGTCAATCGCCTCTCTTTTCCTGGCAAGTATACTGGCTTTTTTTACGCCTACCAACCCAAAAATCCCTGAGGAACCTCCACTGACAATTTCAACTTCAAGTTTGTCCCGATCAATACCAAAATGATTGCAGGCGTTGGCAATTGCTTCGTCAACGTCCTTACCTGAGAATTTAGCGTATTCTTCCATGGTTACTCCTTATAATGATAGATAACAAACCCTGTACCTCTGAAGGCATGAAGATAGTTGGTCAGTTCCGGCAGACCCGACTCGGGCACGCAGGCAAAGCGCTGTCAAAAATACGCGCTGCCGGACAGACAGAGACTCTACAATGCTCAGGGTATCAGGTTTTGATTTTGCCTGAATGATTGGAATTCAGATTTCAAAGAGCATACCGTCTGGTCATGGATATTAACCAGCCGGCGTGAATGTCTGGTTATTTTTTCTTCTTTTTCTTTCCGGACTTGACCGCTGTCGCTGATTTTTGTGGTTTTTCCTTTTTACCGGAATCCTGCGTGTTTTTTTCCTGCGCTTTCTCGCCTGCCTGGTCCGCTTTTACCAGGGGTTTATTGCTGGTATTTCGGAGCACCCACCACTGCTGGCCTATGGAGAGAACGTTGTTGGTCAGCCAGTACAGCACAAGTCCCGCTGGAAAACTGATGAATATGAAGATGAATACCAGCGGCAGAAACAGCATTATCTTGGCCTGCAGGGGATCGCCCGGAGCGGGCGCCATTTTCTGCTGCAGAAACATGGTCGCTCCCATGACCAGAGGAGTTATGTAAAGAGGATCCTTGGCTGAAAGGTCAGCCATCCAGATAATGTCTGTGAAGGGGAGATAATAAATAAATGCGGCGTGTCTGAGTTCCACAGCTCCCATGAGGCCCTGGTAAAGAGCGATAAAAACAGGAATCTGAACCAGAATGGGCAGACAGCCTCCTGCGGGATTGACCTTGTAGGTTTTATACAGACGCATCATTTCTTCGTTCATTTTCTGACGGTCTTCTTTGTACTTTTCCCGTATCTTGGCCATCATGGGCTGCAGTTTTTTCAACTGATTCATGGATTTATAGCTTTTCTGGGCCAGGGGAAAGAAAATTATTTTAATGACCAGGGTCAGCAGTAAAATGGCTATCCCGTAATTTCCGGTGTGTTTATGGAAGTAATTAAGAGAAATAATCAGAGGCTTGGATACTACGTTGAACCATCCGTAATGTATGGCTTTATCCAGATCATTTGGAGCTTCCTGAAGGTAATCCCGGTCTTTGGGGCCTATATAATAAGTTCCGCCCAGGCTCCGGGCCATGCCCGGATCAATACTCAGGCGCTCGGAAACCGCGATTCTGTAAATTTCGTTTTCCAGGTCCGCCTGTATGGTTGCGTTCTTGGGATCATCCGGGACAAAGGCCAGAAGGAAATAATGGTTGCCTATGCCGCTCCACTTGAGCCCGTTTTGATGGCTGAAGCCTTCAGCAAGCTGTTTGTCTTTTTCGTGATTGAGCCCGCTGCTGTCAAAGTAGGCGACCCTGGTGGGGTTGTAGCGGTCATCGGAAAAGGCCGGGGTGGCCAGAATATTGGCCATGTCTCCGGTTATCTGGGAGTCTGTGACGTTTATTATATCCGTACTTTCGTGGATTTCATAAGAATCAGAATTAAAGGTCATTTCCCTGACAATTTCTATCCCGCCTATGCGGCCCTTAAAGGTCAGGGTCTTTTCCTCTCCGGGATCGACGACCATGTCATTTCCCTGCACAGACCATTCACCTTCCAGCCAGGTGGGTATTCTGTTCCAGGACAGGCCCATGGGGCCCCGGTTTACCGATCTACTGGTAATGAGGTCAATACTGGGAGAATCCTGTTCTATAGTCTGCTTGAACTGCCTGAGAACATAGTGTTCCAGAACTCCGCCGGAAGTATTCAGGGTGGCTTTGTACAAAGGGGTTTCCACCTTGACCTGGCGGCCTTCCATGGCCTCAAATTCCTCGGTATCCTCAGCAGCGTATTCATAGGAACGCTGGGATGGCTGTTCTTCCTGCGGGGTGTCGCGGCGTTCCTCCACCTGGGTGTCCTGGGTTGTTCTCTGCTGGGACGGGGCGGGCGGGAATAAGAAATTCCACAATACCAACACGCCAAGAGACAAGACTACCGCTATGAGAACTCTATGTATTTCCATTATCTGTTTTGGCTCCTAACTCTGGATTTATCAGGCCGGAAAGGTTTAAAACCACCAGGCCGGGCAAATTTTTTAATAATATTTATCAGGGAAAAATCCCGGGGAACAGGATCCGCGCCTGATCTGAAAAAAGGGTTGCACCTGGCAAGACGCAGGCCTGTAAGTAAAAGCCCCTTAAAGGCACCGTAGGTCTGTATGGCTTCACGGGAATATTCTGAACATGTAGGATGAAAGCGACAAACACAAGGGATAAGAGGCGAGATAACTAACTGGTAGAGGGTTATGATTTTTTGTAAAATATATCGCATTTGTTTGGTGACTTGAGGGCTCAATGTTCAATATTCAGGCAGATAAATAAATGTCTTGGACTGGTACCCGCCCGGACATTCAGAACCTTCAGGGTGTTGGGTTGACGATGCATGTCTGTTTACGGATAACCGCGCAACTGAGATCAGGCTTGAGGCAGGTTGTCGCTGATCCTGGGGATAAGTTCCATAATCTGCCGGTTAACCACAGCCTGGTTCAGGCTGGCGATTTCCGTGTTTTTTTTGCAGACTACAACTATGTCAGCCCTGATGGGGATGTTGTGCTGGTTAAGCCGGAAACATTCCCTGATCAGCCTTTTTACCCTGTTGCGTTTCACTGCCGGGCCTACTTTTCTGGAGGCGGCGATACCCAGCCGCCAGTGATTGAGCTGGTTGGCCCGGACAAAAATGATGAAATCAGGCGTAAAATAACGACGGCCCCTGGAATAACATTCCTGAAAAAGGGGCCGTTTGGTTACTCGTAAATGCCTGTCAAAAGTTAAACGGACAATTTTTTCCTGCCCTTGGCCCTTCTTCTGTTGATAATAATGCGGCCGCTCTTGGTTTTCATGCGGACACGAAAGCCGTGGCTGCGTTTTCTTTTAATGTTGCTTGGTTGATATGTTCGTTTCATGATCTTTTCTCCTTAAAAAAAGTAAATAAATTTCATATCCCGCTGAAGATGTGTAGTCAAGGATTAATTGACCTGAAATCAGGGAATATTTGTTATTGGCTGAGCGGAGCCAGGAGGGCCTCCCGCAGGGCTTCATCCAGGGTGGGATGTGCAAATACATATTTGTGAACGTCTTTTCTGGTCCATTGCTGGGAGGTAATGACCTGAGCCAGGGTGATGAGCGAGGAAAGACCGTGGCCGATCCCGGTGATGCCCACCACCCGGCTGTCGGACCAGAATACCTTGATAAAGCCCTGGATCCGGCCGTGACTCTGAATGATGGGGTTGGCTGCCAGAGCGGCCGCAGACACATGATGGGCCGTACCCGCAGAAACAAGGTCTTTCCGGCTCAGGCCGGTCCTGATGATCTCCAGTGATCCGTAAACGCATCCGGGCATAGGGCTTTCATGGTAAGGCGCGGTGGTCCGGCCAAGGATGTGATTCACTGCAAATTCAGCCTGATCAGTGGCTGCATGGGCATACATGGACCGGCCGTTTACATCTCCGACAGCGTAAATATTTTGCGAAGCCAGGAGATTCTGATCGGTGCTGATCCAGCCCGGACCAGACACTGAAATACCTGCAGCCTCCAGGCCGAGTTCAGCGCTGTTGGGTTTTCTGCCCAGGGCCAGCAGACATTTGTCAGCTTCTATTTCCTCCTGGTTATCCAGATGTATCCGGAGCCTGGATTTTTCCAGGGAATGCTTTACCACTCTGGTGCTGGTGCGGATATCCCACCGTTCTCTCTGGAGATGACCGGCAAGCTCCCGGGAAACCTGTTCGTCTTCCATGGGAGCGATTCTGTCCAGGGCTTCGATCAGGGTTATGCGCGTACCCAGGCGGTGAAAAATCTGTCCGATCTCCAGGCCTACTGCTCCGGCCCCGATTATAACCAGAGATTCAGGAACAGCAGCCAGCTCCAGGGCGGCGGTGGAAGTAAGAACCGTCCGGTTGTCGGGTTCAAGGCCCGGGGGGTGTCCTGAACTTGAGCCCGTGGCCACTATGAGGCGGTTAAAACCAAGCTGGTCATCATTAACCTGGATTTTGTCCGGCCCGGTCAGGCGGCCTCTGCCGGTAAATATATCCACTCCCAGTTTTTCCAGACCCGCCCGCATGGCTTTTCTGGAAGCGCTGACTATGCCTTTTTTGCGGGCTTGAAGCCTGGTCAGGTCAATGGATGCCTGGCCCCGGGCCAGACGGAGTTTTTTCTGACTTTCCAGATGGGTGAGGGCGGAAGTCGCTCCCAGGAAAAGTTTGGTGGGCACGCAGCCCCGGTTAAGACAAGTTCCGCCGATATCCCCGGGATCCACCACAGCTGTTTTTAAATTATTCCGGGCACCTTTGAGGGCAGCCTGGTATCCGCCCGGGCCGCAGCCCATGACAATAAGATCATAATTCATAATGTGTCTTCCATGTCAGCCCTTCAGGCTTCAGCTGCAAAGGCGCATGCTTCTGGCGGCCAGGACTTCGTCCAGCCTGGAAACCGGTGTGTTCACGGGAGAGCTGGTGATTTCCCCTGGATCGCTTTCTATTTTCATGAGGATGTCCAGCAGGTCATCAATAAAAATATCCAGAGTTTCCTTGCTCTCGGTTTCAGTTGGCTCAATCATCAGGCATTCCTTGACAATAAGGGGGAAATAAACCGTGGGAGCGTAATGACCCTTATCCAGAAGGGCCTTGGCAATATCCACGGCTCTGACTCCTTTCTGGGCCTGATTCACTGCAGAGGCCACAAATTCGTGCATGCACAGTCTGTTATACGGGATCTCCAGATGATCTTCCAGTTTTTTACGGAGATAATTAGCTGAGAGTACCGCGTTTTCAGAAACCCGCAGCAGACCCTGCCGTCCCAGGCGCAGGATATAGGCGTAAGCCTTGAGCATGACTCCGAAGTTGCCGTAAAAAGGGGCGATATAACCTATGGAATCAGGATAGTCATAATTCAGAAAGAACTGTCCGTCTTCCAGGCGGACCACTCTGGATACCGGCAGAAAAGGTTCGAGTTTACTGCTTACTCCCACCGGACCAGATCCCGGCCCGCCGCTGCCGTGGGGAGTGCCGAATGTCTTATGCAGGTTCAGATGGACCACGTCAAAGCCGGCCTCGCCCGGAAGCATTCGGCCCAGAATAGCGTTGAGGTTTGCCCCGTCGTAATAAAGAAGACCATCCACTGCATGGATCAATTCCACGATTTCAGGAAGATGTGTCTCAAAAAGTCCCAGGGTGTTGGGACAGGTCATCATGATTCCGGCCACGTGTTCATTGAGTACTTCTTTAAGGGCTGACGGATCAATAATTCCGTTTTTTGATTTGATGGTTAAAACGTCATACCCGGCTATGGCGGCTGAAGAAGGGTTGGTGCCATGGGCTGAATCCGGAACAATAATGGTTTTCTTGGGGTTGCCCTTTTTGTTGTGATAGGCTGCCATGAGCATGGCCCCGGTAAGCTCGCCGTGTGCTCCGGCCATGGGCTGAAGAGTGTAGGCGTCCATTCCGGTAATCCGGCAGAGCAGATCTTCCAGCTCATATATGACCTGCAGGGCTCCCTGGGTATAGAGACCGGCTCCTTTAAGCTGGGGAAGCAGGGGATGCAGGTCGGTAAACCCCGGCAGGGAGGCAATATGTTCCATGAATTTTGGGTTATATTTCATGGTACAGGAACCAAGGGGATAAAAATTTGAGTCCACCCCGAAGTTGCGCCGGGACAATCTGGTGAAGTGGCGGACCACATCCAGTTCGCTCACCCGGGGCAGGTCAGGAGGGACGCTCCTGGTCAATTCTCCGGGCAGATATGTTTCAGGGTTTAACTCAGGTTTATCCTGATAAGGGCTTAAGCGGCCCGGGGTGGAATGCTGGAAAATTGTTTTCATTTATGTTTCCTTCTATTTTGCCAATTGAACTGTTTGCCGCAAATACCGCCTGTTTTTGTATCCGGGTATCAGGACTTGGCAGGTTGTTGAAAATCTCCCAATTGGCTTTGTCGCTGCAAAAAGTTCAAACTCTTACGTATCCTGAATACGCCGCGACCTTGAACTTTTTTTGCTGTTTATCCGGCACCCACTGAAAAGAGCATTATCCCGGCATAAGTCTTTAGTAGCGTCCTAAGTGGGTGCCGGACTGTCGCTTGGAATTTTTGAACAACCTGCCTGGTAAGGACTTTTTCAACACGCTGTCAGGCGCTGATGATGCCTCTGATGAGTTCGGCCAGGATGCCGATGTCCTGCCTGCTGATTTTTTCGGTACAGGCCATGAGCAGACAATTATCCATGCCCGGATAATATCTGCCCAGA
>JAWOGL010000006.1:0-17758 GCA_046496945.1 Desulfonatronovibrio sp. | reverse complement strand
GTAAAATTGATATACTAAATAACTAGAAGTTAACAAATTAGCCGCCATCGTCTAGTGGCCGAGGATCTCAGCCTTTCAAGCTGAAGACACGGGTTCGATTCCCGTTGGCGGCACCAATAAAATCAGCCCCATTTTTTAACTTGGGGCTGTTTTTATTTTAGCTGATGGGATGAGAAACCGTCTATGGTTCGCCTGCCCGCCAGTAAGCGCAGTTTGAGCCGTGTATGAGCCCGCCTGCCAACGCTTGAGCGTAGCGATTGCGGGCACGGTAATATTGAAAAGGCGAAAACTAAGTTACGGCGGGATTCCCGTTGGCGGCGGCAATCAGTTTTATTTTGAACCCTGAATCATCTTTTAATTTCTCCACGCCAATAACCGAGTATTTTTTCTTCTTTTTCCCAACCGCTATTGTTCCCTTGGTTATTTTTTTCTTTTCCTTTTTTTTCACTAATTCATTTTAGCATCAAAATTTAGACCAATTGATTAAATTAAACTCGAGATTGAATATAGGGAGGTTCGGGCTTTACACACTCATTACCTACTCTGTTACCACAAAACTCACATTCACCATCAAAATTATGTCTACCGTCTGGTTTAACATCTGGAACCAATTGAGCTTGCCCAGATTTCAAAGCTTTAACCATTTTGACTCTTTGTTCAACAAAACCCTGTTTTTTTACTGAATTTCTTAATCCTGGGTATACCGGCCGTCCATCTTGGGTAAATTGTCTAGACAATCGTGTCGCCTGCTGCTTAACTCGCTTTTTTATAGTTTCAACCTCAGGATTGCTTCCTGAGAATTGAGGGGCTGACAGTGCTTTAATGATGAACATTATTTCCGGGCACGATCCCAAAGACTCCACTTCGTCAACCCATCCGGTTCCGGATTATCTGGAAGCCATCTCCAGGCGGGAAGACCTTAAGGCTCTGCGCGTCGGACTGCCAAGACAGTACTGGGAAGAAGGCATAAGCCCTGATACTCTGGAATGCTGTCAAAGCGCGGTAACAGCTGCCAGGAACGCCGGTGCAAAAATAGTGGACGTGGAAATGCCCCATGCTGAATTCGGAATTGCCGCCTACTATATCATTGCCATGGCCGAGGCATCTTCCAATTTGGCCAGATACGACGGCGTCAGGTATGGTTTTCGGGATAAATCCTGTACCGATCTTCTGGAAATGTACCGCAAAACCAGATCCACAGCCCTGGGAGAAGAAGTACAGAGAAGGATCATGATAGGCACTTATGTCCTTTCAGCCGGATACTATGATGCCTACTATAAAAAAGCCGCCCAGATAAGAAGGCTGCTCCTGGAGGATTATCTCAGGGCGTTTGAGTCCTGCGACCTGATCATGGCCCCGGTTACGCCGTCAACAGCCTTCAAGATCGGCGAAAATATTGATGACCCTTTGCAGATGTACCTTACTGATATTTTTACCACCTCTCTCAATCTGGCCGGCCTGCCCGGTATGTCCATTCCGGCCGGACTGGGCAAAGACTCCGGACTGCCTGTGGGCGTTCAGCTCATTGCCCCGGCCTTTAAAGAAGAGCTTATTCTGCAGGCCGGACACATCCTGGAAAAAAACCTTCCGGAACTGGGATCACCCACCGGACTGACCAGTGTTCAGGATCAATGAAAACCGCCATTGCCCTAAGCGGGGGGGCGGACAGCCTGGCCTCCCTGCTTTTTCTTAGAGAGCGGGGCTATGATCTTTTTCCTTTTCACGCCAGACTTATTCCCGGCAATGGTCAGCAAAAACAGATTGAAGAACAACTGAATCTCATTTGTCAAAAGCTCGGGCTGACCCTTTACGTACTGGACCTGACCGTGGATTTTGAACAAATAATCATTAACCCGTTTATCAGTTCCTACCTTTGCGGCCTGACTCCCAACCCCTGCGCCCTGTGCAACAGGCAAATCAAATTCGGCCTCATCTTCAACCGTTTAAAGGAGCTGGACGTGCCCTGCCTGGCTACCGGTCATTACGCGCTGATAACCCGGGAGGATGAAAGTCTGTCCCTGTGGCGCGCCCATGATAAAACAAAGGATCAAAGCTATTTTCTGTCCATGGTCCCCATAAATGTTTTCAGCCGGGTTATCTTCCCCCTGCAGGAGACAAACAAAGTACAGGTACTTGATTTTCTGAAACAAAATAATATCAGTCCGCCGGTCAGGAAAGAAAGTAACGAAATATGTTTTATCCGGAGTGATTACCGGGAATTTATCACTTCCAGAGTCCAGGACAGCCTTCTGGCCCATCCGGGTCCGGTAAAGGACAGTCAGGGTTCTGAACTGGGAAGGCACCAGGGACTGTGGCGCTATACCCAGGGACAGCGAAGGGGGCTGGGGATAGCTCACCATCACCCTTTATATGTACTGAGAAAAAACCATGAGACCAACACCCTGGTGGTGGGCAGTCACGAAGAACTCCTGACCGGGTCCTGCCGGGCTGGTCAGCTTAACCTGCACACAGACCCGGATTTATGGCCGGAAAAGGTTTTCGTGCAGACAAGATACCGCCAGAACGCCGGCCGGGCCACTGTAAAAATTCACAGCAACCGGATGTTCATATCTTTTTCCCGGCCCCGGGATATCCCGGCCCCGGGACAGGTGGCAGCAGTATATTCCAGACAGGGACAAATCCTGGGTGCTGGAATCATAGAAAACACAGAACCTGAATAAGGCTGCCGGTAAACTTTAACCGTTTGTATTCAATGAAATTTCACATAATCACTCTGGGCTGCAAGATCAATCAGTATGAATCACAAGCCCTTGCAGAGTCTTTATCAGCCAGAGGCAACACATATGTATCTTCACCTGAGCAGGCCCGGACTATAATCATTAACAGCTGCGCTGTAACTTCCAGGGCGGTTCGGGACCTGAAAAAAATATGCCGCAAGACAGGTCGTTCCAGTCCCCGGTCCAGGATCATCATAACCGGTTGCGCCGCCCAGGTACTGGAAAAAGAGCTCTCCGCGCTCAAAGAAGTGTACAGGGTTGTACCTCAACAGGAAAAGAAATCATTACTGACCGGACTGAACCCCCTGGCTGAAACTGCGCAGGACAGTCCTGATTTTTTTATTTCTGATTATTTCCGCTCCAGAGCAGTGGTCAAGGTCCAGGACGGGTGCACTCACAGATGCACATACTGCATAGTACCTCTGACCCGGGGGAAATCAGTAAGCCGCCCTCCGGAAATAATTCTGCAAGAGATATCCAGGCTTTTAATCAGAGGATTCAACGAAATCACCCTGGGCGGGATAAATCTCCGGCTGTATGGAAAAGATCTCACGCCGGGCGTGGACTTCTGGGATCTGATAAATTTTCTGCAGGCAAATATACCTTTGGACAAAAATCCAGGGCTTAGAATCCGGCTCAGCTCCCTGGAACCTTCAGAACTTAACAGCAAGGCTCTGGAAACCATTGCCTCCTCCAGCATGCTCTGTCCTCATCTGCATATTTCCCTGCAAAGCGGCAGCACTGCCGTCCTTGAAAAAATGAACAGAGGGCATTATAATCCTCAGGACCTGATAAATTTTTCCCGCAGACTCAAACATATCTGGCCGGTTTTTGGCATGGGAGCAGACATTCTGACAGGGTTTCCCGGTGAAACACAGGAAAATTTCCAGAAGACTCTTGAGCTTGTTCAGAATCTTCCTCTGAGCTATGCTCATATCTTTCCCTATTCACCCAGACCGGATACCCCGGCGGCTTCATTTCCGGGTCAAATCAGCGATCAGGAGAAAAAATCAAGGACCGGAAAAATAAACGCCCTGATTCAAAGGAAAAAACAGACTTTTTTAAACCGTCTGAGTAGCCTGGAGAAGCTGAACCTGGTCATGGAAACTGAGACAAAAGGCATGTCGGAGTATTATGTGGAATGCGCCCTGAAACAACCTGTATCCATCAGACCCAAACAGATGATCCAGGTAAAACCGTTATATGTAAGGGACAATAAACTGATTGCTGAACCGGTTCAGACTGTAAAAAAACACGCCGGACTAATATGAGTAGTCCCTCGATTCCCAAACCGGGCAAACTTTTTTTGTCCATATTAAGTTCCAGGTGGGAACTCTTCCGGCCTGATCTGCTGGATAGCCTGGAGCAAAAATTCGGGAGGGCAGACTATCTCACGAATATGATCCCCTTTACCGAAACCAGTTACTACAACCGGGAACTGGGCACCCCTGTTTCCAGACGGCTGCTGACCTTCACCCCTCTTGTAGAACTTGACAGTCTGGCAAACCTCAAGCTGATCACCAACAGCCTGGAAGAAAGCTTCAGAAAAGCCGGAAATAGAATCTTTAATCTTGATCCGGGCCTGCTCACTCTGGAGCGGCTGGTCCTGGCTACAGGCAAAAATTTTACTCACCGGGTTTACCTGAGCAGAGGTATCTGGGCGGATCTGACCTTGATTTTCCAGCGGGGTGACTGGCAGAATCTGGACTGGACATTTCCAGACTATTCTTCGGAAAAAATTAAAACACATTTAAGAACCATCAGAAGCAGATATCATAAGCAGATATCTGTTAATCATTCTGAAAAACCCTCACAGGACAACATCTTATGACCAAAAGCATGACCGGGTACGGTTCAGACTCTCTGCACACCAACTCCTGGAGTCTTTCCTGGGAAATAAAAAGCGTCAACAGCCGGCATCTTGACATCAAATGGAGAATACCGCACACGCTTTACTTTTTGCAGGGAAAATGGGAAAAAATAATCAGAACCCATGCCGCGCGCGGACGCCTGGACATCGTCTTGAACATCAAGGTCCATGATCCGGACATCCTGGACTTAGGCTTTGATCAGACAATGGCCCAGGCCATGCTGTCCCAGCTGGAACAGTTTGCCCAGAAAGCCGGTCATGACTTTGTCCCGGACCTCAACCTGTTTTTAAAACAGCCCGCACTCTGGCAGGAAGGTAAGGCCGGAATAACTTCCGGTATGGATCATGATCTGGAAATATCCCTGGAAAAGGCCCTGAAAAACTGGAATGAATCCAGAAAAAAAGAAGGAGACCTTCTGCAGCTTGATATATCTCAAAGGCTGAAAGCACTTAAGGCCATGGCCAAAGAACTGGAGAACATGGTCCAGGATAATACTCTGAACAGATTCAAGGAACTGAAACAGAGATTGAAGAAAATCATGAATGAAATCTCTGTGGAAATTGATGAAAACAGATTATTGCAGGAACTCACTATAATGACCGACCGCCTTGATGTCACCGAGGAAATAACCAGGCTTAAAGCTCATCTCCGGTCAATGAATGATTTGCTTGCCGGACACAAAGAAATTGGACGCAAGCTTGACTTTATCCTCCAGGAGACTTTCAGGGAAATCAATACCTGCGCCAATAAATGCCAGAATACCGATATGAGCCGCATTGCTGTGGACTTTAAGGCGGAACTGGAAAAATGCCGGGAACAGGCCCAGAACCTGGAGTAAAAGAACATGAGCGCGGGCAAACTCAAAATTTTAAATATCGGCTTTGGCAACTCGGTAGTGAGTTCCCGGGTAATAGCCATTGTAAACCCCGGCTCCTCTCCCATGCGCAGATTACGTGAAGATGCCAGGACCGGCAACAGGCTTATCGACGCGACCCAGGGCAGAAAAACCCGCTCATTAATAATCACGGATTCCAATCATGTAATACTGTCAGCAATCCAGGCCGAGACCATGGTCAACCGTCTGGAAACCCTGGAGGCCAAAAGCGATGACTAAAGGAATTTTATTGACTATAAGCGCGCCCTCAGGCACCGGAAAAAGCACCCTGATTAAAATGCTTACCCGGGCACACCCGGAATTCGGATTTTCAATTTCTTATACCACCAGAGCCCCCAGGTCCGGAGAGAAAAACGGAAAGGATTACTTTTTTATTGACGCGCAGGAATTCACTTCTTTAATAAAGCAGAATTTTTTCGCGGAATGGGCAAAGGTCCACGGAAACTACTACGGCACTCCCAGAAAACAGATTCTGGAGGCAATAAACTCCGGAGAGAGCCTGATTTTCGACATTGACGTTCAGGGAGCCATCCAACTCAAAAACAACCTGAATACCGGACTATTTGTCTTTATATTTCCTCCTTCCCTTAAAATCCTTGAAAAACGGCTGCGGCAAAGGGGAACCGAAGACGCACAAACCATCAGACAAAGAATCAGCAACGCGGTTCAGGAAATCAAACAGAGCACTCTGTTTGATTTCTGGGTAGTCAATGACGACCTGGATACGGCCTGCAATGAACTAATTACTCTTATCAGGGCTGAGAAACTCCGGCCCTGTTATGATCCTGAGCTGCCCGGGAAAATTATTGACACAGGAGATCAGACACATTGACCGACATTATCATTGCCCTTGATTTCAGCGATCCTGAAGAAGCGCTGGATTTGGCGCAGACACTCAAAAACGAAACAACCTGGGTCAAAGTAGGCCTGGAGCTCTTTACCAGGTCCGGTCCGGAAGTGATTACCAGACTGAAAGCAATGGGGCTGAGTGTCTTTCTGGACCTCAAATTCATGGACATCCCCAATACTGTATCAGGTGCAACGTCGGCATGCGTGGCCGCTGGAGCGGATATGATAACCCTGCATACCCTGGGCGGAAAAAAGATGATTCAGGCGGCGCTTGCTGCCAGAGACCGGGCCGGCAGGGGGAAAAACAAACCAAAACTTGTGGGCGTTACCCTTTTAACCAGCATGGATAAAGAAGATCTGCCCTGGCCTGACAGCAGAACCACAGATGAAATCGTCCTTGACCTGGCTGGAAAAGGCATGAAATGGGGGCTTGACGGATGCGTATGTTCCGGCCTGGAAGCCGGAATGATCAGGAAAAACACTGCTGACGATTTCTGTCTGATCACCCCGGGCATACGAACGGAAAACTCCGGGGATGATCAAAAAAGGATTGTTACTCCGGATCAGGCCAGCAAGGCCGGAGCTGATTTTCTGGTTATAGGCCGTCCGGTCACCGGAAGCCCTGATCCGGTTCAGAGTTTGCGTGACATCAGAAGTCTTTTGACTTAATATGACTCACAGGAAAAAAGGAGAAGGGTGTGTCAGAGCAGAAACAAAAAATGATGGAAGAACTGGAAGATGAAAAATCCAGGATTCAGGGCGTGTTTTCAACCCAAAGCCTTGCCAAGGTAGGCACCGGCGCCACTCAGAAAAAAACCATTCAAAAAACATACTGGTTTGTGAAAGAAATTGATGATGAGCAGGTGGAAATACAACCTCTCAATGTCAATTATGTACCCTCGGGTCCCAAAAAAATTGTTTCCAAGGATGACATTCTGGACAAGTTTTCTCCGGAGCCTGAATTTTACACCTATACTGTTTTTCCCAAGATGCGCGAAATCAATAAGACAATTGCCCGGGCAGACAGACACCGGAAAAAAGGGGAATCTTACAGCGCTGAATTTGAATACGGCAACGCCCTAAAAGTTGATGAAGAAAACATCAGGGCCAATTTCGGCCTGGGGCTTACTTATCTGGAAAGAGGCGACAAAGAAAAAGCAAGCAATATATTTGAACGTCTGGTCAAGCTTGACGCGGCATTTGAAGAAGAACACAAGCATTTATTCAATGAATTCGGCATTAATCTGCGCAAACAGAAAATGTATGATCAGGCCCTTGAATATTACAGCCGGGGGCTTGATCTGGTCAAGAATGATGAAAACCTGCACTATAATGTTGCCAGAGCCTACTTTGCCTTTAATAACTATGAAAAATGCTTTGAGCATCTTAAACAGGCCCTTCGTATCAATCCGGAGTTTGCAGAAGCCAGAAAATTTGTCCAGTATCTTAAGAAAAAGGAACTCCTCCCGCAAGCCGAAAAGTCCCGGAAACCAGCAAGCGAAAATAATCCCTGAAATTTTTGATAACCGCAGCATCAATCAGTATGAACTATAAACAGGCTGAAAAATTCCTGCTTCAGCTTTCTCAAGCTGAAAACGAACTGCCGGTATCACCGGAACTGCTGGGTGATCTCTTTCAGCAGACATCTGAGCAGTGCTGCGTCAGTCTGGATGAAGCATCTCTAACCATATCAAAAGATCAGGGTTTAACTTCCAGAATCCTGGCCAAAGCCAATTCAGCCTATTACGGAGTGCAGGGAAAAATTTCCTCTATTTCCAGGGCGGTAAATCTTCTGGGACTGGCAGAACTTCGAAAAATACTGCTTTTTGTAACCGTATCCTCGCTGGGTGAAAAAACCAGAACAGACATCTTTAATCTCAGGGAATACTGGGATCATCAATGTTTTGTGGCTGTATTAGCCGCGGAACTGAGCAATATATGCGGACGCCAGGATTCCCAGGATCTTTTTATTTCCGGAATCCTCCATGATATGGGCAAGCTTATGACAGCTTTATATCAACCCCTGGCCTGGGCCCGGATATCAGAAACAGCACTCCGGAAAGGACTCAGCCATTACCAGGCAGAGCATGAATTCTGGGGCATTGACCACGCCATGGCCGGAGCAATGGTCCTGCGCCGCTGGAATCTTCCCGAGTCTATCACTGAACCCATAAACGACCATCACAGCACACAGAACGCTGACGAATCTTATAAAAGCCAGGCCATCATCCTGAACCTGGCCGACAGCATCAGCCATAATATAAACAACGATCTTTTCCAGGCGGAGACATTGCCCTTTGATCAGGTCGGGCTTAACGCGGAACAGGCCATGAACGCGGCCGGACAAGTATCGTCCGATCCCAGTCTGTCCGAACTGAAAAGCCTTTTCACGGCCTGAACACCGGATTTCCTTTCTGACAACAGATCAGACCAAGCCTGAGCTCCCGGCATAATACCGTCTTTAAACAGTTCAAAAAAAATCCATAAACAGACAAGATACCTGACAATGAGCAACCCGAACAAACCGCGAAACATATCCTGGCGGATAAAAGAAACCTGCGCATCTGCAGGCGAGATAGAATCCCTTGCCAGGCGGCTTGATATTTCTCCAGCCCTCTGCCTGCTTTTATATCAGCGGGGGATGACCACTTATGAGGATATGCACTTTTTTCTGAGTCCCGGCCTTCGATATATCAACCCTCTGGAAGACTGGGACGGACTGGCCAAAGCCGCGTCCATCATTGCTGAATCAGTAATTAAAAAAGAAAAGATTGCAGTCTGGGGCGACTACGACGTTGACGGAATAACCTCTGTCGCCCTGATCAAAGATTTTTTTAACAGAAAAGGACTTGATATCCTGACTGTCCTGCCTGACCGCATCAGGGACGGGTATGGTCTTAACTCTCGGGAAATTGAAAACCTGGCCAGGGAAGGAGTAAAAACCCTGATTACCGTGGACTGCGGAATCTCCAATCTTCAGGAGATATCCAGGGCCAGGGAACTGGGCTTAAAAATCATCCTCACCGATCATCACCGTCCCGGCCCGGATCTTCCCCTGGCTCACGCGATCATTAATCCCAGGCTCTGTTCATGTCCACACCCTGAACTATCCGGCGTGGGCACGGCCTTTTTTCTCATGGCCGCCCTGAACAGAATTTTACCCGGAGAAGAACTGGACATCCGTGATTTTCTTGATCTGGTGGCCCTGGGAACTATAGCGGATCTGGTGGAACTGGACAGAACCAACAGAATCCTGGTTAAAAACGGCCTTTTACTCCTTAACCAGGCTGACCGTCCAGGAATCAGGGCCCTTAAAGAGGTGAGCGGAATAAACGCCGCAGCAGATATCGGCGCCGGCGAGGTTGGCTTTTCTCTGGCGCCCAGAATAAATGCGTCCGGCAGGCTGGATGATCCCGCCATAGCAATGGAACTTCTGCTTACCTCTGATTATGGTCTTGCCCAGAAACTGGCCCAGAGACTGAACAAGCTCAATGACCAGCGCAAAAAAACAGAAGAGCAGATCCTGGAGCAGGCCAGACAGATGACCCTGGGAATGCCCCTGGACCCAGGCCTGGTGCTTTATAATCCAGAATGGCATCCCGGTGTTATCGGCATTGTAGCTTCCAGAATAGTTGATGAATTTCATCGTCCCTGCTTTGTCCTGACCATGGAAAACAACATGATAAAAGGGTCCGGACGAAGCATAAGGGGTTTTGATCTCTACCAGGGACTGTGCTCTCTGGGTTCTGTCCTCAAAAAATTCGGGGGGCACAGTCTGGCTGCCGGGCTGTCCATAGAACCGGACAAGCTTGAAGAATTCAGAAAAGGCTTCAACCGGCAGGTGGTTCAAACCCTGGGCCCTGAAATCACCACCCGGGAAATTATGCTGGACGCCAGGCTGGAATTTAAGGAACTTACACCGGAATTTATTGCTGAACTTGAACTGCTCCAGCCTCTGGGTCCTGGCAACCCCCGGCCGGTTTTTCTCTCCCCTGAACTCCTGGTTCTGGAACAGACCCTGTTCGGCAAAGACAAACATATAAGATTCAACCTTAAGGATGAGTCTTCAGGTATCTGTCTGCGGGCCCAGTTCTGGAGAAAAGGCGAAACCTGGGGACAAAAGTCCATTAAAGGCAAAAAAGTGGTTCTGGCCTATACCCCGGCAATCAATACTTACAGGGGAATAACCAGTATCCGCCTGAACATCAGGGAAATTCTTTCCGTAACCTGAACTCCGGTCAAAGGAGGTTGTTTTGAAAAACGCAGTCAGTAATTTATGTTTCTTCACTTTGCTGTTTTTTGCAATCCAGGCCCATGCCGCCCCAGCCGGTTCTTTCCAGGGAGACCTCAAAGCTGGTTATGAACACAGCTTCAGTTCCCGAATCAGCGGAACCAGCACCAGACTGTCCTCTGACAAATACCAGATTACCGGCAGATATTCCTACTTTACTCTTCATTATGATTACCAGAACTATTCCTGGGACAAGACGGAAAACGGGGCCTTTGGAGCTGATGGCAAAACCCCCTGGACAGGCCTGCACAATATCTCTCTGGGAGTGCGCAAAAACTTTTTTCTAAGTCAGGAATGGATGCTTAATCTTGGAGGCAGAGCAGGCAGTTCCTTTGAAAAGGAAATGTCCGACTCCTTCTGGGGACGGGCTGACTTTGCATTTATCAGAAATTTTGACAATGACTGGTCCGCTGGAATCGGCCTGGCCGGTTTTTATCACCCGGTTAGGGGCGCGGTCCTGCCGGTGCTGATGCTGAGCTATACTCCTTCAGACCGGCAAGGCTTTTCAGGCCGGCTGGGTTTCCCGGAAACCAGTCTTACTTATAATTTCCAGGACAATCTGGCAGCTAAGGCATACTTTACTTACACTGCAAGAATATACCGCCTGAAAAACGACAGTCCTGTACACCCGGAAGGCTATTTCAGTGACCAGGCCTTTAAACTCGGTCTGGATGTGGAAATACAGCCCGTCCGGAATTTATCCCTCAGCTTTGGTCCATATTACCTGTTTGAAAGGGAAATCAAAACCTTTAACAGAAAATATAAAGACAAGCATAAAGAAAATGTGCACAATACTCCCGGAATCAAACTGGACATTTCCTGGAAATTTTAGCAGTGAACATGAAAAAACAGGCTTTAACTGAGTGTTGAAAAAGTCCTTATCCAACAGTGCATTCAAAAATCTCCAGCAACCAAGCCAATTGGGGTTTTTCAACGGGCTGTTAAGACTCATTGCCAGGAACCATCCGCCATGTTATGAAGATTGTTGAAATTTATTCAGGGATAATTCTTCAATCCCTGCGCGCCTGATCAGATTCGGTCGGAATCATTTCGCAATCAATTAGCTTATTCGGTATTTATCTGATGAATATTATCAAAGACTGGTTTCAGAGACAGTTTAACAACCCCCAGGTGGTCATCCTGAGCGTTCTTCTGCTCCTGGGCTTCATCGTGATCTATTTCCTGGGCCAGATGCTTGTCCCCTTGTTTTTCGGCCTGATTATCGCTTATCTTCTTGAAGGAATAGTCAGGCAGTTTACCCGGAGAGGAGTGCCCAGAATCATTGGGGTAATCATTTCTTTTCTGTTTTTTATGCTGCTTTTGTTTTTCAGTCTTTTCTGGCTGGTTCCTCTACTCACCGGGCAGTTAACCCAGCTGGTGAGCCAATTGCCCGGCATGATCAGCGAAACCCAGAATATTCTGCTGCGCCTGCCTGAACAGTACCCGAATTTTATTTCCCAGGAACAGGTGGAAGAAATTTTTTCCGCAATCAGGAGCGAAGTGGGGAAGCTGGCTCAGAATATTCTTAGCATATCCGCTGCGTCGGTAATGGGACTGATCACTCTTCTGGTATATCTGGTCATTGTGCCTTTGCTGGTGTTTTTTTTCCTTAAAGACAAGAATAAAATCCTGGACTGGTTTGCCGGGTTTTTGCCCAGAGACCGTTCTCTGGCTGTCCAGGTCTGGGAAGACGTAAACGATCAGATTGGCAATTATATCCGGGGCAAAACCTGGGAAATCGCTATTGTCTGGGGGGTAACATTTATAGTGTTCACTCTTTTCCAGCTGCAATACGCCGTGCTGCTGGGAGCCATGGTGGGATTTTCAGTTCTCATCCCGTATGTGGGTGCTGCCGTGGCAACTATTCCCATCGCCCTGGTTGCTTATTTCCAATGGGGTTTTGGGCCTGAGCTTATCTGGATTCTAGTTGCCTACGCCATCATCCAGACACTTGACGGAAATGTGCTGGCTCCTTTGCTGTTGTCTGAAGTAGTAGACATTCACCCTGTGGGGGTAATAGCCTCCATACTGGTCTTTGGTGGTTTGTGGGGATTCTGGGGTATATTCTTCGCCATTCCCCTGGCCACCCTGATTCAGGCCATACTCAAGGCCTGGCCCACTCAAAGCGATCTCAATTCACCTCGTTCCCGGAAAAAACCAGATCCTGAACCCGTAGAATAGTCCCCGGGATTTAACCGGGCAAACAAAAACTCCAGACACTCAAGCCCTTGCTATTCTTCCTGTTTCCGGGGATGAGGCAGAATCAGATTCAGAGCCACTCCGATGATCCCGGCCAGCCCTATTCCCTGAAGAGAAAATTCACCAGCGGAAAAAGACATTCCCCCTACTCCGAAAACCACGATTACAGCCGCAATAGCCATATTTCTGGGCTGCATCATGTCTATCCCGGCCCTGACCAGACTGCCTATGCCCACAACCATGATCGCCCCGAAAAGCAGGATCATTATCCCGCCCATAACCGGAACAGGTATCGTGGAAAGAAAAGCACCCAGCTTGGCGACAAAAGCCAGCAAAATGGCAAAGACAGCCGCCCAGGTCATTATCCCGACATTGAATATCTTAAGCAGAGCCACCGCCCCGGTCACCTCTGAATAAGTGGTATTGGGCGGACCACCCACCATGGAGGCAAATGAAGTGGCCAGTCCGTCTCCCAGCAGGGTCTTATTGATTCCTGGTTTTTCAATATAATTCTTTCCGGTTACCGAACTGATGGCCATTATATCCCCAAAATGCTCTATGGCCGGGGCGATGGCCACCGGAACAATGAAAAGTATGGCCTGCCAGTTCCACTCCGGAAAGGTGAAGCTGGGCACGGCTATCCAGGCCGACTCCTTTACAGGGGTGAAATCAACCAGCCCCAGGGCAATACACAATATATATCCGGTGGCTATACCCAGCAATATGGGGATCAGCCTTACCATGCCCCTGCCGAACATGGACACGGCAATGGTCACAGCCAGAGACACCATGGAGACAAGCAGCGCTGTTGCTTCGGGAACCAGCTGAACAGCACCGTCCCCGGTCTTGCCCAGGGCCATGTTAACAGCTACCGGAGCAAGGATGAGTCCGATGACCATGATCACCGGGCCGGTAACAATGGGCGGCAGCAGCCTGATAACAATCCCGGGCCCTCTAAGAGAAATAATCACGGAAAGCAGCACATAGAGAATTCCCGCAGCCATCAATCCACACATGGTCGCTGGAATTCCCCAGGTATTAACCCCGTAAATGATAGGCGCGATAAAGGCAAAAGATGACGCCAGAAAAATTGGCACCTGCCTTCTGGTGACTATCTGAAAAATTATTGTCCCCACGCCTGCGGTAAAAAGGGCCACGTTAGGATCCAGACCGGTCAGCAGAGGCACAAGCACCAGGGCTCCGAATGCCACAAACAGCATCTGCGCGCCAAGCAGGCTGTCCTTGAGACGAAACTGGTATTCAGGCGGATTTAAATCAGACATCTTGTATCTCCTGTGTACTGGCTATAATATTTAAAACGTATTGAGCTGAACCAGCAGGCAAAAAAAAACGTCTGAATTCAGACGCCTATTTTGTTCCAAAAATTCTGTCCCCGGCATCGCCGAGGCCCGGAAGAATATAGCCCTGATTATCAAGCTTCTCATCAATGGATGCCAGGTAAATATCCATATCCGGATATTTTTCTGTGACTTTATTTAACCCTTCAGGAGCGGCTACCAGAAAAACCCCTTTTATGTTATTGCAGCCGGCCTCTTTTAAAAGATCAATCGTAGCCATGAGAGTCCCCCCGGTGGCCAGCATGGGATCTAGTATCAGGGCGGTCCTGTTGGGCATATCTGAAGCAAGCTTTACATAATAGCGCACCGGTTCCAGAGTTTCTTCATTGCGGTAAAAACCCACCACACTGACCTTGGCCCCGGGAATCAAATCAAAAGAACCGTCCAGCATGCCCAGACCTGCCCGGAGAATCGGCACCAGGGTAATTTTCTTGCCTTTGATGGATTCCACGCTTACCTCTCCGGCCCACCCCTGAACGGTTCTGCTTTCCATTTCCAGATTTTTGGTGGCTTCATAAACAAGAAACCTGGTAAGCTCCTGACAAAGGGCCCGGAAATTGTAGGTATCCACATCCTTCTTGCGCATAATGCCCAGTTTATGTTTAACTAGGGGGTGATCAACCACATGAACAGCCAACTTAAGCCTCCTTTGGGATAAATTGAGACTGGATTTTAAAATAAATTTATGCTTTATAGAATTTTCATACATGTAAGGTCAAGGATTGAATTACGGCTTTGTCAAAATATAAATGAAAGCCGGCTGAACCTTGTATTTAAGCTCATAATGCTTGACAATGCTTTTTTTATGGTAAGAATATCTAATTTGCGCATAAGAACTACTCTTTGCAAAAACAATCCGGTTCCCATTACTTGATATTATTTTAAACAGTCCCGGATATCCCGGTTAAAGAGCTTTTAAGGAGAACAAACATTGATGGATTTGAAAGGGACCACCATTCTGGCGGTCAGGAACAATAACCAGGTAGCCATGGCCGGCGACGGCCAGGTGACCTTTGGTCAGGCTGTGGTCATGAAGCACACTGCCAGAAAGGTTAGAAGAATGTATAAAGATCAGGTGCTGGCCGGATTTGCCGGAGCCACAGCCGACGCATTCACCCTGTTTGAACGTTTTGAAGCCAGACTTGAAGAATACAGGGGCAATCTTTTAAGAGCGAGCGTCGAACTGGCCAAAGAATGGCGGATGGATAAATACCTGCGAAGGCTTGAAGCCATGCTCATTGTGGCGGACAAAGACAATATCCTGATCATCAGCGGCAACGGAGACGTGATAGAACCGGATGACGGCATTGCCGCCATTGGTTCCGGTGGAGCCTACGCGCTGGCAGCAGCCAGGGCCATGGTCCATAATACTCAGATACCGGCTGGCGAAATTGTGGAAAAAGCCATGAATATCGCGTCTGAAATATGTGTTTATACCAACAACAATATCATACTGGAAAAAATTGACTGAAAGGAAAGATTTTAATGAGCAGCACACTAACTCCAAGAGAAATAGTATCAGAACTGGACAAATTTATTATCGGGCAGGATGACGCCAAAAAAATGGTTGCGGTTGCCCTTCGCAACCGGTGGCGCAGACAGCAGCTGGACCCGGAATTAAGAGAGGAAATCGCTCCCAAAAACATTATCATGATCGGGCCTACCGGGGTAGGCAAAACTGAAATCGCCAGACGTCTGGCCAAACTGGCAGGATCTCCTTTTTTCAAGGTTGAAGCCACCAAGTTTACCGAGGTGGGTTATGTGGGCCGGGATGTAGAATCCATGATCCGTGATCTTATGGAAATCGGCATCAATATGGTTCGCGACGAGGAAAAGAAGAAAGTTCAAGTCAGGGCTGAAGCCAATGCCGAAGAAAAGCTTCTGGATCTTTTGCTTCCGCCGCAGAAAAGCCCTTCTCCTGCGCACCAGGAAGACTTGCAGCAGTCCCAGCCTCAGCTTGAGGAGCAGACTTCCGGAGAGGCTGCGCAAAGCTCTGAACAACAGGTTAAAACCAGAGAAAAACTCCGTAAACTATGGCGCGAAGGTCGCCTGGATGACCGAACCGTGGAAGTCCAGGTTCAGGCCGGGTCTAATGTTGAAATCATGTCCATGCCCGGCATGGAAGATATGGAAATGCAGTTCAGGGATATGTTCAGCCGGGTTTTTCCCAAAAAGACCAAAAGCAAAAAAGTCAAGGTCAAAAATGCTTATGAGATACTGCTCCAGGAAGAAACCGAAAAACTGGTGGATATGGATAAAGTAACCGAGGCTGCCAGGGAAAGGGTGGAGCAGAGCGGAATCATATTTATTGATGAGCTGGACAAGGTCTGCGGCGGGGACAAATCCTCCAGGGCGGAAGTATCCAGAGAAGGGGTCCAGAGGGATCTTCTCCCGGTCATTGAAGGCTGTGTGGTCAATACCAAATACGGCATGATCCGCACTGATCATATCCTGTTTATTGCGGCTGGAGCTTTTCACTACTCCAAACCCTCCGACCTTGTTCCTGAACTCCAGGGCCGCTTTCCTTTGCGCGTGGAACTGACCGCCCTGACCAGTGATGATTTCTACCGCATTCTCACCGAACCGCAGAATGCCCTGACCAAACAGTACATGGCCCTGCTGGAAACAGAAGGCATCAGCCTGGAATTCATGGACGAAGCACTGGTGGAGATTTCCACTTTTGCCCAGAAGGTCAATGATGAAACTGAAAACATAGGAGCCAGAAGGCTTTATACCATCATGGAGAAACTTCTGCAGGACCTGTCTTTCAAGGCTCCGGAAATGGGCGGGCAGAAAATTGTGGCTGACAGGGAATATGTCCTGGACCAGCTCAAAGATGTCCAGGATGACAAGGATCTGTCCAGATATATTCTTTAAGTCGCATTATAATTATTCACCAGGCCGGATGCCGGACTCGGACCCGGATTCAGAGGAAATAATATGACGGATAATGAAAAAGCCTCGTACAAGGCCCGAATTCTTCTGGAGGCTATGCCCTTTATCAGGGAATTTTATGGCCAGACCGTTGTCATCAAGTACGGCGGACACGCCATGACTGATCAGGACCTGAAGAAAAGCTTCGCCCTTAATGTCATTTTGCTCAAATACATTGGTATTAATCCGGTAATCGTCCACGGAGGAGGACCTCAGATCGGCCGGATGCTTGAACAGCTGGGGATTGCCTGTCAATTCCACCAGGGTCTGCGGATAACGGATCAGGCCACCATGGATGTAGTGGAAATGGTCCTGGTGGGAAAAGTCAATAAGGAAATCGTCAACCTGATCAATCTTAACGGAGGAAGGGCCGCGGGCCTGTCAGGAAAAGACGGACAAACCATCATGGCCAGAAAGCTGGAAATGGTCATTGATAAAGCAGACGCCCCTCCTGAAATCATAGATCTGGGAAAAGTTGGCGAGGTTGTGGATATAGATACCAGGCTCATTAAAGCTGTTCAGGATCAGGGTTTTATTCCCATTATTGCTCCGGTGGGAGTAGATGAAAGCGGTCAGACTTATAATATCAATGCCGATTATGTAGCCTCCTCTGTAGCTTCGGC
>JAWOGL010000225.1:0-8472 GCA_046496945.1 Desulfonatronovibrio sp. | reverse complement strand
AACCCATGGCCCTGCCTCTGGCTGTTTCCTGCCAGCACGCAGTGGAATTTGTGGGTATGCCGGAAGGTTTCATCCCTCTGGCTGAAACCGTGGTCTATCTGGCCCTGGCCCCAAAATCCAATGCCTCGTACGCTGCTTATCTAAACGCTCAGAAAGAAGTTCGGACCAACGGGCCTAAGCCGGTGCCCCTTCATCTGCGGAACCCTTCCACCAGCCTGCACAAGGAATGGGGGTACGGCCAGGGATATAAATATCCCCATGCCTATCCTGAAGCCTGGATCAGTCAGGATTACCTGCCCGCGGAACTGGTGGGCAGGAAGTTTTATTATCCAAAAGATCAGGGGTATGAGCCAAGGCTCCTGGCCTGGCTGAAGAAAAGAAGAAAGGTTTAGCTGGTTTCCACCCTGAAAGAAAGATTTTCCGGATGAAAACCAGTTAACGTTATGCCCGGAATCCGGGAAGACAGGTTCCGGGATTCAGCCGGCCGGCCGCAAAAGCTCGCTTCAAGGCAGACTAGCGCCTGGGGCGTGCCAGGGAAAGAGGTTGCAAATCAACTGTCGCGGTAACATAAAAAAAGCCCGGACTCTGGTCCGGGCTTTTTTTATGAATCTATTATATTTCTTAACCAGTCTAAGTTTGACCGGATTATGAGCTGGCTCCCCGGGACGGACTCGAACCGCCAACCTAGTGGTTAACAGCCACCCGCTCTGCCGATTGAGCTACCGGGGAACAAAAATAAAGTCTTCCGCAGGTGCTTTTGAGCTCCTGCGGAAGACTGAATATTTACGTTAACCTGCGCTGCAAGTCAACAATTTTTTATGTGTTTCCGGGAATTAGTTGCCCAGCCACTCATTCACCATTTCTGGATTTTCATCGATGAACCGCTTGGCGCTTTCATAGGGATCAGAACCTTCCTGATTCCAGACCATGACCTGAGCCATCTGGTTCTGGGTCCAGGAAAAGTTTTCCAGAAAGTTATATACTTCCGGCATATCCTCTTTCAGATCATCGCGGACTATAGTGGCGATGTATTCTTCTTCACCGTATACGCCTTTGGGGTCTTCCAGATACTTGAGGTCCCAGCGGCCGAACTTCCAGTGAGGTGACCAGCCGGTGACTGCAACCCATTCTTCGTTTTTGACGGCGTCCTGAAGCGCGGCTGCCATGGTGGCTCCACTTCCCTCAACCAGTTCGATGTCGGTCAGGTTGTATTCTTCAATAACGGCTTCGGTCCGGCCCATTATTCCTGCTCCTGGGTCAATGCCCACGATGCGGTTGTCAAACTTATCAGCGTTTTCATTCATTTCTTCAATGGAATCAATGGTTACGTATTCTGGAACAACCAGGCCGATTTTGGCTCCGTGGGAAACAATGTTTACCTGTTCTACATCATCCTTAACTCTTTCCATGTAGTCGGCATGGGTTACAGGCAGCCAGGCGGTTACCATGGCGTCGGCATCACCTGTAGCCAGGGCCTGCCACATGGCAGCGGCACTTACCGGAAGAACCTCAACATTGTAATCCAGCTTTTCCTGAAGCACTGCCTGGACAACATAGGTACTGGCCACAGCGCAGTCCCATTCCACATAGGTTAATGTTACAGTTTCCTTGGCTTCGGCCTTGGCCGGGGAAAAGCCCATGAGCAGGGCCAACACTGAAAATACGAGCAATCCTCTTTTAAGCATGATATGCCTCCTGGTTTAACATTAATAACAACCTGAATTCAGGTTTATTCACAAAACTTCGCCGAAACGGCGAAGGTACTCAACTAGTTGGAATTATGAGCGGGCCAGCTTTTGAAGCACCCGGTCCAGAATAATAGCCACAATTACAATGCCGATACCGGCCTCAAAGCCTGCTCCGGGCTGAAGCCTCTGAATGGCTCTCCAGACTTCGGCTCCCAGTCCCCGGGCTCCGATCATGGCGGCAATAACCACCATTGAAAGGGCCAGCATGATTGTCTGGTTGATTCCGCCCATGATGGTGGTTTTGGCCAGGGGCAGCTGGATCTTGAAAAGCTTCTGCCATTTATCCGCCCCAAAGGCATCAGCGCATTCCACCAGTTCTCCGGGGACCTGTTTAATGCCCAGGGTGGTAAACCTGATGGCCGGGGGCATGGAGAAAATTACCGTGGCAAAAATGGCCGCCACCCGGCCCAGGCCAAAGAAAGGAATGGCTGGAATAAGATATACAAAAGCCGGCAGAGTCTGCATAAAGTCAAGAACCGGCCGGACTATTTTGAAAGCGTATTCGTTCAGGGCACAAAAAATGCCGATGGGTATTCCTATGGCAATGGCTATCACTGTCGCCACCAGCACAAGGGATAATGTGCTCACTGTTGCCGACCACAGCCCCAGGTTCCAGATGAGAGTCAGGCCGACAAAGGTAAAAATGGTCACTCCCCGCTGGCGGGTGAGATAAAATACTACAGCAGTCAGGATTATGATCAGCAGGACAGGATGAACAAACATCATGCCGGATTCCATAATCCGGATGCCCTGATCAGCTACAGCTGAAAAGGCCTTGGTGGCAAAGGCAAGATTGCGGACCAGAAAGTCCAGCACTGCTTCTATTCCGTCTCCCAGGGGGAGTCTTGGAAGTTCCAGATTCATATGTCTCCTCCACGCTCAGCAATAGCCGCCATAAGCAGACCTTTGACGATTACACCTTTGAGCTTTTTATTTTCATCAATAACAACTACTGGATATGAAATATTCTGCATAAGGGGGAAAAGTTCCGAAGCAGGAGTTTCCGGGGTTACCGCCATGAAATCCTTGTGCATGGCTTCTTCAAAGTTCGATTTACCCTGTTCGATTAGTTTAGCCACTTCATCGGCAAAGAGAACGCCCTGAACCTTGTTTTCCTTGTTCAGGACAAAGATGGAAGCAATGGCGTTTTTTTTCATTTTACGCATGGCGGTTCTGGGGCCGTCCGTGCCCAGATAGGCCACTGTTTCAGATTTTTTCATGATTGATTCAGCGGTCAAGACTTTGGTAATGTCCACCTCCTCAACAAATTTGGCCACATAATCAGTGGCCGGCTTGGTCAGAATGTCTTCAGGAGTACCTATCTGCACTACTGCTCCGTCTTTCATCAAGACGATACGGTCGCCAAGCTTTAATGCCTCGTCCAGATCATGACTGATAAAAACAATGGTTTTATGCATGGACTGCTGCAGGGAAATCAGTTCGTCCTGCATATCTCTTCTTATCAGAGGATCAAGAGCACTGAAGGCCTCATCCATCAGCAGTACGTCCGGATCAAGGGCCAGGGCTCTGGCCAGGCCAACCCTTTGCTGCATCCCCCCGGAAAGTTCTGATGGCAATTTTTCTCCCCATCCTTTCAAACCGACCAGTTCAAGGGCTTTTTCCGATTTATCCCGCCTGATATCCTGCTCTGAACCTTGAATTTCCAGGCCGAACTCCACATTGTGCAGAACGGTTCTGTGGGGGAACAGCGCGAAATTCTGGAAAACCATGCCGAACTTTTTTCGGCGGAAGTCGCGAAGCTGTTCTTTGTTAAGCTTTCGTACATCCTGACCGTCAACAAAAATTTCGCCCGCAGTCGGCTCAAATAGGCGATTGATGCATCTGACCAGTGTAGATTTTCCACTTCCGGACAAGCCCATGACAACTACGATTTCGCCTTCTTTGACTTCAAAGGAAACCTGGTTGACGCCGACTACTGAGCCGGTTTTTGCCTGGATCTCATCCTTTTCTTTTCCTTGCTTGAGTAACGCAAGGGCATTTTTGGGATGATCTCCAAAAATCTTGCTTACGTTTTTCAGTTCAATTTTTTCCATTCATAAACCTGCTTTTTAAATATGTGTAATACAACGTCGCCTAATTACCATTTTATTAAAATAGCATAATGTCAGCCGATGTCAAGTTTTTGTATTCTGTTTGCTGTTGTTTTATAGCCCGCGTCAGATATGGGAAGATAAGAAAAGCTTTTTCTGGGTCAGCAAAATTATTTTCCCTTAAGCCGGAATAAACGTTAGAGATTGTCCGGAGGCACAATGCAGGTGAAAATTATTCAAATATCTGAAAATGCTTGTGACTGAATGGTTTGAGGATCATTCCTGCGCAAACCAAAAGTATAAGTGGAAGTCAGGGGCTGCCAGTTTCATTCATTTTATCTAAAATTTTAAGTATTTAAAGGTGTATAAGCGCTGGGCATTCGAGTGTTTTTGTCTGTAGCGGCAGGGTGTGTACCTGCCTTGCCTCAAAGAAATGGAAAACAGGTGTTTAACAGGTTGTTGAAAATCTCCCAATTAATTTTGTCGCTACAAAAAGTTCAAACTCTTACGTACCCTAAATACGCCGCGACCTAGAACTTTTTTTTGTTCCCGGCCTTTGGAATTTTTGAACAGCCCGCCGGGTAAGGATTTTTTCAACACGCTTTTAAGCTATGGTGAATGTTTGCTAATTGTTTTAGACATCTGGATAAAAGAAAATTTGGCGGGCACAGATGCGCTTTTCTTGACGTTGCCGGCAAATTTCAATAATTTAAAAATTTATCACCGCAGCAGGGTGATGCAATCGAAGCTTATGAATATGAAGGATTCCAACTTGAACAAACCAAAAGAGAACCAGCCAAGCGAAAGCCAGGTTATTTTGCATCGGCGGCAAAAGGCCGCTTTTCTAACAGATAAGCAGGTGCCCCTTTTCCCTAATTCCTTTCGGAAAAATATCAATATTTCAGAAATCATCGCTTCAAAAAGCGATCTAAGCCAGGAAGAACTTGAAAATCTTGAGCCGGGATACAGGATTGCCGGCAGGATTATGGGGCTGCGTTCTTTTGGCAAGGTAGCGTTTATCCATGTCCAGGATCACACCCAGAGGATTCAGGTATTTGTACAGCGCGACGCCCTGGGGCCGGAAAATTATCAGATATTCAAGAAGTTCGATATTGGTGATATTGTCGGGATTGAGGGAGGTCTTTTCAGGACCAAGACCGGAGAATTGACTGTAAAAGCGGAAAAAGTAGTTCTTCTGTCAAAATCCTTGCGTCCCCTGCCGGAAAAATATCATGGTTTAAAAGATGTTGAAACCAGATATCGGCAGAGATACGTGGACCTGCTGGTAAATCCGGAGGTCAAGGAGATATTTACCATCAGGACTATGATTGTCCGTTATCTGCGGGAGTTTCTGGATAAGTGCGGCTTTATGGAAGTGGAAACGCCCATGATGCAGTCCATTCCCGGCGGAGCCACCGCCAAACCGTTTCAAACTCACCATAACGCTCTGGATATGACCCTGTATTTGAGGATAGCTCCTGAACTTTATCTGAAAAGGCTGCTGGTGGGAGGATTTGAAAAGGTTTATGAGATAAACCGCAATTTCCGGAATGAAGGTATTTCCACGCAACATAATCCTGAATTCACCATGCTGGAATTTTACTGGGCCTATATTGACTTTAGGGAGCTCATGTCTTTTACTGAGGAGATGCTTTCCACTCTTGCCCTGAAGATGTTCGGGCAAACCGTGATTACCTATCAGAAAGATAAAATTGATTTGACTCCTCCCTGGACCAGGCTTTCTTTTTATGAGTCACTGGAAAAGATAGGAGGCCTGACCCCGGAAGAGTATCAGGATGCGGAGAATGCAAAAAAGCTGGTTAAAAAGCTGGGGGAAAATGTCCAGACCGGAGAAAAGCTGGGGAAAGTACAGGCCAAACTGTTTGACATACTGGTTGAGCCCAAGCTGATTCAGCCTCATTTCATTTATCATTATCCCACAGATATCTCTCCACTTTCCCGTAAAAATGATGACAACCCAGCCATAACCGACAGGTTTGAGTTGTTCATAGCCGGCCGGGAAATGGCCAATGCTTTTTCTGAACTAAACGATCCCGTAGATCAGAAAGCGCGCCTGGAAGAGCAGTCCCGGGAAAAAGACGCCGGCGATGATGAGGCCCATTTTATGGACGAAGATTATATCCGGGCCCTTGAATACGCCATGCCTCCGGCGGGCGGAGAAGGAATTGGAATTGACCGTCTGGTCATGCTTTTTACTGATTCCGCCTCTATCCGGGAGGTGATTCTTTTTCCCCTGCTTCGTCCGGAGGTCTCAGGCAGTTGATGAGTTTTGAACTTTTTGTAGCCTTGCGCTATCTCCGGGCCAAAAGAAAACATGCCTTTATCTCTGTAATATCTCTCATTTCCATAATGGGGGTGGCTCTGGGAGTGGCCTCTCTGATTATTGTTCTGGGAGTGATGAACGGTTTCAGCCAGAACCTGCGGGACAAGATCCTGGGCGTCAACGCCCATATAGTGGTGGGCAATTATGCAGAGGGGATACCGGATTACACAGATCTGGCCCGGGAGCTGAATTCCCTGCCCGGTGTGAAGGGCGCGGCCCCGTTCATTTATACTGAAGTCATGCTCAGCTCTCCAGATGGAGTAAAAGGCGTGGTTCTCAGAGGTATTGATCCTGACCAGGCCCGGGAGGTACTTGCCCTTGAAGAGGAAATGATACTGGGCAGCGTGGCCGATCTGGGCCGGGAAGGAGAATTTCCGGGCGTTATTATTGGTCAGGAACTGGCCTCGGCTCTGAACATTTCCCCCGGGGAAACCGTAAACATCCTGTCGCCTTCCGGCGAAAGCTCTTCTGCCGGATTTACTCCCCAGATTTCCTCCTTTGAAGTACGAGGCGTGTTCAAGACAGGCATGTATGAATACGACAGTTCCTTCGGGTACACATCCATTGAAGCGGCCCAGTCCATCCTGGGCTTCAGACAGGATAAGGTCACTGGAATGGAAATACGTATCCATGAAGTGGACCGGGCCCATGTTGTTTCCGGAGCGGTTGAAGATTTTCTTGGAGGATATCCCTTTTATGTCCGCAACTGGATGGAAATGAATCAGAATCTTTTCGCGGCCCTGAAGCTGGAAAAGATCGCCATGGGGGTCATCCTGGTGATGATCGTACTGGTGGGATCCTTCAGCATTGTCACCGCGCTGGTCATGCTGGTCATGGAAAAAACCCGGGATATCGCCATTTTCATGTCCATGGGTGCTACCCGGAAGTTAATCCGCAGGATATTTATCCTTCTGGGCATGATGATCGGGGCAGTGGGCACTGTCCTGGGTTTTATATTCGGCCTGGGAATCAGCTACCTCCTTCAGAAATACCAGTTTATCCGGCTTCCGGCAGATGTCTATTATCTGGACCATCTTCCCGTGCTACACCAGCCCGCGGATCTTGTGGTAATAGGAGTGGCGGCCATGTTTCTCTGCTTTCTGGCAACCCTTTACCCGGCCCGCAAGGCGTCCCACCTGAGCCCGGCTGAAGCCTTAAGATATGAGTAATCTTTTATACAGACTGGAAAAGGTCAGCAAAACTTTTGTCCAGGGCGCAGAAACCCTTGATGTGCTCAGGGATATAGATCTGGACATTGAATCAGGCCAGTCCCTGGCCATCCTGGGCGCTTCCGGATCAGGCAAAAGTACTCTTTTGCACATCCTTGGAGGTCTGGACAGTCCGTCTTCGGGCAGGGTGCTGCTGGGAGACAAAGATCTGACCAAAATTTCTCCGGAACAAAAAGCTGTTCTCAGGCGCAAACAGATCGGGTTTATTTTTCAGTTTCACCACCTTCTTCCTGAATTCAGCACAGCCGAGAATGTGGCCATGCCCGCCATTCTCAGCGGCCTGAATAAAAAAGTTGCCAGGCAGATGGCTGTTAAGGCCCTGACTCAGGTAGGACTTGAGGACAGAGTTGACCAAAGCGTTACCACTTTGTCCGGTGGCGAGAGCCAGAGAGTGGCCATTGCCCGGGCAGTTCTTTCCGGGCCGAAAGTCCTTTTGGCTGATGAACCAACAGGAAACCTTGACGTCCACAAGGGACAGGAGATAGGAGAACTTCTGCTGCGACTGAACAAAAAACTGGGAATGACCCTGATAGTGGTGACCCACAATCTGGATCTGGCCGCAAAGATGAATCTTAACTATGAGCTGAAATCAGGTAAAATTTATGCTGTTAAAAAATAATCATCACCTTCTGACTGTGGTTTCCTTTTTATTTTTCTGGTCTGTTCTTATCTGGATCCTGCCCGGTCAGACCCTGGCCGCGGAGCGGACAGCGGTAATGCCCTTTGAGATCAATGCCCCGGCTGATCTCGAATATCTGGAAACCGGCCTGCCCACCATGCTTATTGATTCCCTGGAAAGCAAGGGCCTGGAAGTGGTTGATCTGGACAGGATCAGATCAATTATTTCCAGCGAAGACATCACCAGGCTCAATATTGAAGAATCCGGAAAAGTGGCTCTGCAGGCAGAGAGCAGATACGCGGTGTACGGCAGCTTCAGCACAGTTGATGAGTCTATCAGTCTTGACGCGCGGCTGGTGGACGCTTTTGGAGAAAAGGAAACAGTTCCGTTTTATGTTGTCAAAGAAGGGGTAATTAATATCCTGCCTGCTGTTGAAGAGCTGGCCGACAAGATTTACCAGGAGCTTTTAAAAGAGGATAGA
>JAWOGL010000173.1:0-3306 GCA_046496945.1 Desulfonatronovibrio sp. | reverse complement strand
AACCTTCCTGTTGAACTGTTTCCAAAATGGAAACAGTTGCCTCACGCACCAACTCCTCATCGGCGTAAATATTGTCTAAATGCTTCGAAATGGCGGGAACACCAACTCCGAACAGCTCCGCAATACGATCCTGCGTCAGCCAGATTGTTTCATCGTGCAGAATACACTCCACTTTGACCTGACCATCCGGTGCGGTGTATAGCAGAAAATCGGTAGTCAATGGAGAATTGATAGTTGAGAATTGAGAATTATTGTGATCAGTATTCATTTTCCATGCTCAATTCTCAATTCATTTGCTTCCCATTCCGCTTGAGCTTCTTCCAGTTTCTTTTTCAGCGACTCTTTATCGGGAAGATAGATCTGATATTTTGTCGCGTGGATGTTGGCCCCTTCAGGCAGGGTGATTTCCACCAGAGAATCCTTTTTCTTTTTGCAGAGGATAATGCCAATTGTCTCCTGTTCATCCTCCAATTTCACATAACGGTCAAAGTAGTTGACATACATCTGCATTTGACCGAGATCCTGATGTTTCAGTTCACCGATTTTTAGATCAATGATCACATAGCAGCGGAGCAACCGGTTATAAAACACCAGATCCACAAAGAAATGTTCTTCATCAAAGGTGAATCGTTTTTGACGGGCTTCAAACAGAAAGCCTTTACCCAGTTCCAAAAGAAAATGTTCCAGTTTGTCGATTATAGCAGTTTCCAGTTCGGTTTCCGAATAGCGTATTTTTTCGTCCAGACCGAGAAACTCCAGTACATAGGGGTCTTTGATTACATCATCATGCTTTTCAACCAATTGCCCTTTTTCAGAAAGTTCTTTGACGCCTGCTTTATCCTGACTGAGTGCCAGCCGTTCGTACAAGCTGGAGGCAAATTGCCTTTTCAGTTCACGCAGTGACCAGCCTTCATTTGCTGCTTCCAGTTCGTAAAATCGTCGTTCATCGGGATTCGATATCCCCATCAGAAACAGATAATGCGACCAGCTCAAAGGCAATTTTCCAGACAATGTCCGGGATAATTGAGCAAGATTCAATCCCTCAGACACCGTCTGCGGTTTTCCTGACGGAGATTGAGCAGACAGTGTCCGTCCAATCTCCCGGTTTTTAAAAAAGCCAGACAGCGTTTGGCTTTTTTCATTTTCCAGCAGTGGATATGACAAAAAGAATTTGCGCATATTCTTTAGATTACTGAGTGAATAGCCTCGACCGAACTCTTCTGAAAGTTCTGCCGACAAGTGCTTTAGTGTTTCTTTACCATACTCTGCACGTTCCTTCCCGCTTTGTTCTTCTTCAATAATCCGCATCCCAATCAAATAATTGGAAATGACCTGTAAGGAATTAACACTGCGCCGAGTAAGAGATCTTGCCTGCGATATAATTTCACGGATATCCCTGCTCAATCCATGTTCATCCGTGTCCATCTGTGGTTCTTTTTCGTGCTTTTCGCATTTTTCGCGGTTATTTTCTTTGTTTTTCATTTTAATTTTTTGACTGTCTTATCTTCTGTTAACAGCCTCATCTGCTGTATGGCTGTATTGTTCAAGATTCTAAGCCTTTCAGCCTGCTCCAGTCCCTGCTGAATGAAGTGAGCATTCAGGTTTTCCAGATTTGCCAGACAAACCAGCTGACTTACCAGCGTGAAAAAGTCCTTATTAGGCAGGATGTTCATCCCGCCACTCTCTGGCGGTCTTCCCGAAAAGAGCCATATTCCGGATATCGGCTTCCGACGCGTAAATGAAGTTCACCTGCTGCCTGGCCAACTCCGGTGGAATCAGGTTTTCTTTAATGGCGTCAGTATGAATCCGATAATTGATTTTGGTGAGATTGCGACGAATATCCCAGCCAAGCTGCTTTTGCTCCTTTTCTTTAAGGCGTTGGAACTCTTTGATGAGATAGAGTTTAAATACAGGACTGATCGCTGAACAAAATTCAAATGCGATATCTTTATGAGCATATGTGCCTCCATATCTACCACCTTTGACAAAAATCCCGATTGCATTGGTTTTTTTCAACCCATTTCCCGGGGCTTAAAACAAAAGAGGTTAAACCGGCATTCATTCTAAAGTGGTCGAATTCGACCACTTTAAAATTCGGGTTGTGTAACTGCTCCCAAGTGCCAATAAACTCAATAGTTCCTCTATTCCGAATCCAGTTTTTTATTATATCCGCTGATCGTCCATCGCCTTCTTTAGATTTTGCAATATCGGTCAGCGATATGTAATCCTGCTCTTTGGCCGCAAGAACGGTAATTTCAGTGCCTTGAACCTGTATCTTTTTATTTTTAGCCATAATGTATGCTCCTTACTTTAACCCCTCGAATTCGAGGGATTTAAATCTGCACCCATCAGCATAATCTGCGGATTAATTCCGTGCTTTCCGTACCATTGGTTCCCTGTTTTGCTCTCCAAACACCAGCAAAACCAAAATCATCCAACAGCACCGAAAAAGTCACGTCTTTTCATAAACCCTGCACTAATTGCTCATACAGCTTGATCATTAACAAGTCAGTTTTTCAGCAATATCCAGGGCATCAACAGGCCAGAATATTTCCGGCCTTGGATTTTTCACATCAGGCTGTCCTTTTTGGGGTTTGCAGGACAAAACAGCCTTGCTCCATCTCTTGGGCACTTGTTTATAGCCATATACCGCACCGAGCAATGCTCCGCATATTGCCCCGTTGGTATCGGTATCTCCGCCCTGTATCACCGTATCAATAACGGCATTTTCCAATCCCTGAGAATGCAGGAGCTGCCACAAAACATTCTGCCAGGCTATAAGCACCCATCCCTGGTTGATTACATAATCTTCAGGAGGATTGTCTGCTGCGTCCTGAGTGGCTCTAATCAATTTCCGGTCTATATCCAGCTCTTTTGCCCAATCAAGAATTTTCGAGTATAAATCTCCTGGGTCAGTCTGAATCCTGACCGCATGGGCAATCGCCATGGAGAACAAAGCATTGGCTTGAAGACACACCGGGTTCGGATGAGTCAGCCGGGCATCTTCCATTGCCCACTTGGAAACCTTGTCAGAAGAATGTTTTGCTCCAAATATTCCCAGAGGGCATATCCTCATCATGGCTCCATTGGCTTGACTCCGGGGATTGGGATAACCATTTAAAGCGGCTGATATTGTTGACCCGCAGTCAAAAGGACTGGAATCCAGCCAGTATCTATAAGCATTAAACGCTGACTCTGGGTTATAAGCTCCTTCAGATATCAAAGTCCTGGCAAGGATAAGAGCCATTTCAGAATCATCAGTGGGTTGTCCGGCAAGAAGGTTCCATGTTCCGCCGTCCTTGAGAT
>JAWOGL010000075.1:0-6981 GCA_046496945.1 Desulfonatronovibrio sp. | reverse complement strand
CACTTCAGCAATTCCCGAACGTCATAATTGACACTGGCCACGCCCCAGTCAGGTTCCACACTGAACGGATTCTGAACATAATGCGGGCCTTCCACCTGATCATTTTCATCCACAAACACAATAGCCAGGATGAACTTGCCTATGTCGGACAGGGTATAACCGGCAGTGTAAGCCCTGCGCTCCGGAAACAGGGGGGGTACCGTCAAACTTGAGCAGGTCCTCCTTGACCATGCGGCGCATCATATCATCAACAGCAACCTTGTGGGCTCCGTCCCTGAACTTTCCGTAAAACCGGTCACCATCGAGCAAAGACATGAACAACTGAAAGTCCTCTTCCTTGCCGTTGTGGGGTGTGGCAGTCATGAGCAGAAAATGTCTGGCCCTGGTGGAAAGAAGTTCACCCAGCTGGAATCTTTTGGTCTTTTTGACCTGGTTGCCAAAGTACGAAGCAGAGAGTTTATGGGCCTCATCCACAATAACCAGATCCCAGTTGGAAGTCTGGATCTTTTCCCTGAGTTCTTCATTTCTGGATAGCTGATCCATCCTGGCAATGAGGTGGTCATGATCGTCAAAAGGATTTCCGGAATGAGAGGTATCAAGCATATCCTTAGTGAAAATATTAAAGGTCAATCCGAACTTTTCCAGGAGCTCATCCTGCCATTGTTCGACCAGACCTCCAGGACAGACAATCATTATGCGCTGGGCATCGCTGCGCATGATAAGCTCCCTGATAAAAAGACCGGCCATGATGGTTTTGCCTGCTCCAGGGTCATCAGCCAGGACATAACGCAAAGGCTGTCTTGGAAGCATGGCCTCATACACTGCTGTGATCTGGTGGGGCAAAGGGTCCACATTTGAAGTATGGACAGCCATCATGGGATCGAAAAGGTGGGCAAGGGTAATGCGCTGGGCTTCCACAGCAAGCTTGAATTCTTCGGCTGGAGCGTCAAAACCCCACGGACATTCCGACTCAGCCAGAGAAATGCTTGGCTCATCACTGCGAAACAGCATCCGCTCGCTCAGCCTGCCTTCACTGTCTTTATAGTAAAGAGTAATCGCGTGATCACCAAGCTTTTCAACGGATACCACCCGCACAATTTTCCCGGATTCAATTCCGGACAGCATCTGGTTGGTGGTGATATTTTCAAGTTTGATCATATGGTTTGGTAATCTTTTTTAGGATAACTAGCATTTCTAAGACATAAACCTTTATCTGCGGCCCTAAGCTCATCAGCTGCGGACCAGAGGCGAGATTCAATGTGATTGCCATTTCTGTTCATGAATAACCTGATTGTGTTGATGGTTTTATTTTAGTTCCTGAATGAGCTCTTCAGAATTATTCTTCGGACTGTTAACTCTGCTGCTGACAGGCCAGGCCTCCAGGTTATCCTCACTGACCTGCTTGATATTGAGCTTATCCCGAGACTGTATCATTTGATCCAGCCATTCCTGATATCCTTCTCTATCAATTATCACCGGCATCCTGTCGTGAATATCTTTGACAATTCCTTTGGCTTCAGTGGTCAGTATGGCGCAGGAGTCAATTATCTCTCCGGATGATTTATCTTCCCATGTCTCCCAGATTCCGGCCATGGCGAATATGCTGGAGTCTGCAACAGTGATAAAATATGGCTGTTTGCTATCCTCGGTCTTCTTCCACTCATAAAATCCTGAAGCAGGGATCAAGCATCTTCTGTACCTGATGGCTGACCTGAAAGAATGCTTTCCCCAGACACTTTCCATCCGGGCATTGATCATTTTGTACCCGGTCTTTTTATCTTTGGACCAGTGCGGGATGAAACCCCATTTAAACAGCATTAGAGAAAGAGAATGCTCATAATACGACACACCCACAATATGTGTTCCAGGGGCTATGTTGTAATTTTGAGGAAGGTCAGGGATGCTGTCCAGACCAAAGTGATCCTTTATTATTTCAGGCGATTCGTAAAGGGCAAAGCGTCCACACATATTAAATCACCAAAGGGGTTAAGGTGGGTTCTTGCAAAAGAATATTGTCCATATATGAACCCGAATATTGATTTATACTGGCAAGGCTCCAGGCACATAATCTTTTTTGTGATGCTTCACCTATGGGCTGACTGTAGGCTTGAGATTCAAAGGACAAAATACCAGTATTTTCCATAGAATGGCATCATCTCGATGAGGTTGTAAATTGAAAATGACAAAAGAGATTAGACCAGACGAGATTGGAAAGATCAAGGAAGCACTTACACCATGAAATGACAGAACTGACAACACTGGCTCTGTGAGTCAAAAAGCTGACTGATGACGCATTGGAGGCAGACAGCTACGGGGAATACGCCCTTTTAGTAAGCCTTTATGACGGAATGTCTAAGCGACTTGACACGATGGACGAGCTTATCTGTAAGCTGCCAAAGACGGGTTAGACTAAAAAACCAAGCTCAAAGCCCTGCCGACCACCTGGTGGGGCTTTTTTGTGTTTTTTATAAAGCGCTTTAAAAAAACGAACTCACAGGAGGCCGTATAAGAGCTTGCAAAAAGGTTCCGAGGGGTTTAGCATGGGGCAATTCAGTATAAAGCCTTACATGGCCTTATATAAGTTTCTGAAATTATTGACGTTGTAAGAAAAAAACAAATAAGTGAGCTGTCTGTGGGGTGGTATTTTTTTTGTGAGTAAGGTTGTGAGTAAGCATGCAAAATGCAAGACTTAAAAGCTTGTAATAATAACAGCTTATCTCATTCTTTGCACTCCCATCACCTCCACCAGACACCAAATCCGGAACTGTCCTCCAGAGCATATTGCGTGCTTCTGCTTAAAAAAACACTGATCTTTTTTCATCATGTTTCTGGATTCATGTTTTTTTCCGCCTGTTGAGCAAGGAATTTTTGAACATCCTGTTAAGTCTTACTCCTGCGGGTGCTCTCGAATTGACCAGGCAAACAAAGTTGCTCTGCGTTCTGGTAAAGAAAATTGTAACCCTGTCTAAAACGAGGTTGGAACATGCAGTCACAACAGCAAACCGGCCAGGCCCTTAAACTCCACCTGGGCCGGGCCAAGTCTTTTTTGAACAAGCATGATTATCTCAAAGGCCTGGTATCTTTATGCGAAGCCCTGAAAGGCTATATACAGGGTCAATTTTACGGTACTGAAAAGATGGAAATGTCCTACCGTATTGAAGAGATTGTAAACATGCTGGACTCTTTTCCCGAACTGAGCAGGTTTCTTCCGGACAACCTGAAATACGTTCGCGGACAGGAAAAAAGCCTGTACAAGGAAATGGTCGCTGTTCTGCAGGAGATAGCCGAAGAAATAAAAAAGAATGAAAAACAGGCCCAGGGGGAAGCAGATCCTGAACTGGAGAAACGCAGACTTCTGGAAAAAATGCAGGCCATGCTCCTGACCCGAGACCGGAAAGGAGCTGCCGGAAGCCTGCAAAAAATAATCGAATCCTATGGAGACGACCCCCAGATATTTGTGGAAATTGCAGAAGCCCATTACAAGGCAGGGGAATACCAGGATGCTGTAACCTACGCCCTCAAAGCCCTGAAAATGGACAACCGTCAGATGCAGGCCTACCGGGTGGCCATTAACGCCTGCAGATACCAGAAAAAATACAGTTTTTCAGAAAGCCTGTATCAGCAGGCACTGCAGGTTTTTGGAGAACACGCCAATATCTATCTCAATCTGGCCCGTCTTTACCGGGAGTGGGACAAACCCGAGCAGGCCAGGCAGAGTCTGACCAGAGCGCTGGAACTGGAGCCTGAAAACAAGGATGCACTGGAACTGCAGCAGCAGATGGAAAAACAGGCTTAGCAGTGTGAAAAAGTCCTTGTCAGGCTGCTGACCAAAGACTTGGAACCATCAGGGTGCCCCCTCCCCAAATCCCCATCCCAAATATACAGTTCCGGGCTTTACCCGCCGCGGTTCTGCCGGACCCGTAAATCAGCGTCCGCTACAGGCAGTTCCTTCCAGGACGTGGTATATCCCGGTGAGAGCAAACCGCGTTTCATGCTCCAGCTTTTTGTGGTGCCTTCAGCCGCGGTCCTGAGGGTTTGGCGTCCCCACTGTTTATTGATCCTGTCCATGGCAGCAGTTATCTTCTGTTCTTTTTGTTCTCTTTTTTTTGAAGGCATGAAAAAGGTCAATTGCTTCTGGTGCTTGTCTTCGGTCTCGGCCAGCATGATGCCGGCTTTTTTGTAAACATATCCGGACTTATAAATCTTTTCCAGCATACTGTGGGCGTATTTAATCAAAACCGGCGTATAATCTGTAGGATAAGGAATTCCGGTCACCCGGGAACTGCTGTACTGAGACTGGTCTTCCCTGAACCTGTTGGTATGCGCGAAAACCATAAGGCTTGAACAGACCAGCCCCTGTTTTCTTAATTTTTCAGCGGCCCTGCTCACATAGCTTGCCACTGCCTCTCTTAGCTCGTCCAGAGATGTCACTCCTTTGCCGAATGATCTCGAGCTGATAATTGTCTTGCTGGGTTTAGGACATTTTTCCAGGTCAAAACAGGGCTTGCCCTGAATTTCCAGCAGAGTGTGTACCCCTGTAACCCCCATTTTAGACTTGATCCAAACCTGGGGCTGCCTTGCATAATCCCAGGCAGTCCTTATGCCGTAACTCTTGAGAAAAAGAGCATATCTGCGCCCTATCCCCCATATATCTTCAATCTCAGTCAACTGGAGATATCTCTGAAGCCGGCTGTTCCCGGTCAAATCCAGGACTCCTCCGTGTTCCGGGTGTTTTTTGGCAAAACGGTTGGCCACCTTGGCCAGAGTTTTGGTTGAACCGATGCCGATGGACACGGGTATCCCGGTCCATCTGAGTACTCTGGCCCGCAGATCTCTGGCAAATAATTCCGGTTTCCGGGGCAGGCTGCTTAACATCAGAAAAGCTTCATCTATGGAATAGATCTCAATCTCAGGGACAGAGGCGGCCAGGCAGCTCATGACCCGGCTGGACATATCGCCGTACAGGGAATAGTTTGAGGAACAGACTTTCACCCCGTGCTCCAGAAATATATCCCTGTTCTTAAAGGCAGGACTCCCCATCTTTATCCCCAGGGCCTTGGCCTCATTGGACCGGGCAATCACGCATCCGTCGTTATTGGAAAGCACCACCACCGGAGTATTGCTGAGTCCAGGGTTAAAAACCCGCTCACAGGAAACAAAAAAATTATTGCAGTCTACCAAAGCATATATTTTAGACATGACAGTATTTACAGAAAAAAAATTATAATTATTCACAATATCCACAGGCCGTTCCTGGATGTTCTCTGACCCGGACAATGATTAACAAAAGTAAACCAACAGTCAACCGGAAACCTGAACCGGGGACTGGCCGCCGGCTATGGTGAATAGTTACTCTTTCGGTATGCTGAAACTGACCAGGAAAGAGCGCCTCACACTGCACCGACAAAAACCGGCAACATATAATCGTCATTTATAGTTTAAATTGTCACTATATTAAGGCAAACTACTGGCTGTGAAATTCCAGCAGAAACATATCTCAACAACTTTAAAACCAGCAAATCAACTTTAAATTTATTGCCTTATTTTTTGACTTATATATTCTCCAGAACAGATAAAATTATAAAATATTTTAAAAAAATTTCCCTGCTACCCATCTGCAAAACAAAAAATTTGCATATCCTTCTTTACAATTCAGATTTAAACTTTACACTCTACTTATAACATTGTATTATGTGTCTGTTGTTTACAAGAATATATAACGTAAAATGGAGAAAAATATGGAAGATTATCTTAAAGAAGCTCTGGAGATTGTGAAGGCTCAGGCAAGCGTACGTAATATGACCGAGGATGAAATCAATTCTATGATTGCCACGGTCACCAAAGGAATAATGGCTGCCGCTTCTGAAGAACAGCCTGAGGAAGGTCCGCAGAAACCGGCAGTGGACCCCAAAAAATCAATAAAAGAAAAAAGTGTCGTCTGTCTGGAGTGCGGCAAACAATACAAGATCCTGACCAAAAAGCACCTGGCCAAACACGATCTCACCCCTGAAGAGTATAAGGCGAAGTGGGGTTTTAAAAAAGGCACCTCTCTGGTGGCCAAGGCATTGGCCAGAGACAGACGAAAAAAGATGCAGGAAATGCAGCTTTGGAAGCTCAGGACAGACAAGTCAAAAACGTAAACTTTACAGCAAAACCGGCTGAATCTGCTTACTGTGATTTTTGGCCAGCCGCGGAGCCCGAGGCTGGCCAAAAATTATAACAGCTGATGGCGGCAAAAAATATTTCTTTCAGCAACCCGCTATCCTTTAGCGGGTTCATTAAGCTCGGTTCTGTTCCTTCCTCCGGCCTTGGCCCTGTACATGGCCTGATCAGCCCGGCGAAGCAATGAATCCACGTCTTCTCCGGGAACATACCGGCTGACCCCGAAACTTCCAGTCACCCTGCCTGCACGGCCAAAATCAGCGCACATCATCTTCAGGCGCAGCTTTTCTGCCAGTTGCCAGGCGCCTTTGCTCCCGGTATGGGGACAGATAATCATGAACTCCTCGCCTCCCCATCTGCCCAGGGAGTCGGTCTTGCGAATATTCTCCTGCAGCAGCTCAGCCGCTTTCTGCAGAACGTCGTCGCCTGTCTGGTGACCAAAAGTATCATTAATTATCTTGAATTCATCCAGATCCAGCATGATCATGGACAGATCATCACCGGAGCGGTTTACCCTGGCGATTTCATCATCCAGAATCGCTTCAATCTTCATCCGGTTGAACGCCCCTGTCAGACTGTCCGTGGTGGACAATCTTTCCAGCTCGCTGGCCTTCACTTCAAGATCTTCGTGGGCCCGGGCAATCTCCTGGTTAAGCATGAACAGCTTCCTGTTCCAGTACATGAACAATAAAATCAGAAAGGCGGCTCCCAGGCCAATCTGCCAGATCAGTGTGTAATCGGCCGGTTGTTCGTATCTGATGGAAATCCATTGCCTGACAATGCTGTTTATCTCCTGGGCCGTAAGATCGTCTATGGCCT
>JAWOGL010000257.1:0-5126 GCA_046496945.1 Desulfonatronovibrio sp. | reverse complement strand
GCGCCAGCTCGGTCAGATCGTCGAGGCCGTATTCGTCCATGAAGGCCAGTAGCCTGCGTGCGCCCACCTCGTTGGCCGAGATCTGCGCCTGCAGGTCGCCCATCACCATGTCCTGTTTTTTTTGTCAACTCAGTCCCTGTCAAATATCATATTTTCCAACACATTAGAATGCCGAAATTATTTACCTCTTGTCGGCAGGATCAGCTTTATGCTTGTCTTAACATACGCATAGACTCACTTTACCCGGCAAAGGCTTGCAATACTCAAAAATTGCCCCACACCCCCGACAATGCGTCTTATTTATAAATTGGACAGCAATGCGGAGTAAGGATAAGGAGAACTTGAAATCTTTATGGTGACGCTGTTAAAGCATGGTCTTTCAAAATTATTGAACCCCGCGTCCAAACCAAAGGAGCAAACTATGGAAAAGCAGTGGTATGAATCCCTGTTTGAAAATTACGGCTGCAAATATGACAATGAGGTCTTTACTCAGGGAACTGCTGGTGAATGTGATTTTATCGAACAGGAAATACACGGTGACAAGTCGTTAAAAATCCTGGATGTTGGCTGCGGAACCGGCAGGCACGCCATTGAACTGTCCGCCAGGGGATACACGGTTACCGGCATTGATCTGTCGGAAACTCAACTTGCCAGAGCAAGGCAAAAGGCGGAAAAACAAAACCTGAAGATTGATTTTCAGAGGCAGGACGCCAGAAATCTTTGTTTTAACCAGAAATTTGATGTGGCCATAATGCTTTGTGAAGGTGGATTCCCCTTGATGGAAACAGATGAAATGAACTTTGAAATACTTAAGAATGTCACAGAATCATTAAAAAAGAACGGCAAGTTTATATTTACAACCTTAAACGGATTATTCCCGTTATTTCATTCTATTGAGCAATTCTGCTCTTCAGCAAATAAAGAAGGCGGCGCAGCATACCGGAACAATACCTTTGACTTAATGACTTTCAGAGACCATAACATCACCGAATTTGAAGACGACCTGGGAAACAGAAAGACCCTGGAATGCAATGAGAGATATTACATCCCCAGTGAAATTAACTGGCTGCTCAGGTCCCTTGGATATAAATCCATTCATATATGCGGAGCCAGGCTTGGAGACTTTTCCCGAAACGACAAACTGACAACCCAAGACTTTGAAATGCTGGTTATCGCTGAAAAATGATTCTGTCTGTCCCGCACGCGATCAGACCTGTTCAATCTCTTCTCTGGACCTGAAACCCAGAGCCGATTTCAAATCCTCCAGGATGAGATACAGCGAAGGAATCAGCACCAGAGTGATTCCGGTGGCGAAAAGTATGCCGAAACCAAGACTCACGGCCATGGGAATAAGAAATCTGGCCTGCAGGCTGGTTTCCAGAATCATGGGGGATAAACCAAAGAAAGTGGTCAGGGAGGTAAGCAGGATCGGCCGGAACCTTCTGCGTCCCGAGGCCATGACCGCGTCAAGGGCGTTCATGCCCGAACCCACGTTTTTGTTGGTCAGATCAATAAGCAGCAGAGAACTGTTTACCACCACACCGGCCAGGGCCACTATCCCGAACATGCTCATCATGCTCAGATTTATGCCCATAATCAGATGGCCTATTACCGCCCCCACCACTCCAAAGGGAATGGCGGCCATGATTATCAGAGGCTGACCGTAACTTTTAAAGGGAATGGCCAGCAGGGCGAAAATCAGAAAAAGAGCCATAATAAATCCCCGGGCTATGCCGGAAAATGATTCTCTGGTTTCTTTCTGTTCTCCTTCCAGGTCATAGGAAATGCCCGGAGTGTCCCGCAGTATTTCAGCCAGCAGACCCTGCCGGATATCCTGGATTATCTCCCTGGCATTGGCCTGGGCCGGGTCCACCTCGGCGGTTACGTTGACCACTCTTTTGCGGTCGGACCGGTTGATGACGTTGTATCCCCTGCCCTGTTCAATATTGGCTGCCAGGCTCAAGGGAATATGTGCTCCCCGGTTGTTTCTTATACGAAGATCTTCCAGGCTGGAAATGCTCTGCCGTTCATCCCGGGGGTATCTGACAAAAACCCGGACTTCATTCCTTCCGCGCTGCAGACGCAGGGCCTCGGCCCCGTAAAACGCAGCCCTGACCTGTCTGCCCAGATCATCCTCAGTCACTCCCAGACTGCTGGCTTCCGGTCTCAGGGTCAGCTTGAGCTCCTGCTTTCCCGGAACCAGGGAATCCTTGATATCGCTTACTCCGGGATAAGTATCCAGCTCGTTTTTCAGCTTACGGGCCGCTTCAGAAAGGATCTTAAAGCTGTCATGCTCCAGCTGGATATCAATTCCGGCCCCGAAACCGGTCAGGCTGGAGGCGAAAGTCAGAGACATGGCTCCGGGAATCTGACCGGCCAGATCCCTCCAGACTTCGGTAACCTGAGAGGTATGCACTTCCCTCTGCTCGGCCGGAACAAGAAAAAGGGCCACATCAGCTACATTTCCTCCCCCGGATTCTGCGTCAGAACCAGGGCCCGGAGAATCGATGCTGTTGCCGACCACCGCGTAAACGTGGCGCAAAACAGAGGAACCGTCGTTTTCACCTTGCTCTTCAAAAGAGCTTGCGGCCTGTCTGGCTTTTTCAGTCAGGTGTTCCGCCCACCTGGAAGTTTCTGAGGCCGGAGTACCCGGAGGCATTTCCAGGGAAGCAATGATCAGATCCCCGTCTACTTCAGGCATAAATGTGAATTTGACAATGCCCCCCCCGACTATCCCGGCGGCAAGCATGAGAGAGGCCAGGGCGCAGGCCACCGTGATATAACGGTTTTTCAGGGCCCAGGACAGGGAAGCAGTATATGGCCCGGAAATGACCCAGTTCAGGGCCTGACCGGTTCGTCTTCTGATACCGGCAAAAAACTTCTGCACGGCTCCTGTATCCGGACTGGGCCTGCCTACGCTTAAATGGGCCGGAAGGATAAGCAGGGACTGGATCAGGGAAATCATGAGAATGCTCACCACCACCGCCGGCACGCTGTACATGAATTTACCCATCATTCCGGTTACCGTGAGCAAAGGCAGAAAGGCGGCTATGGTAGTAAGAACTGAAAAAATAATCGGGCCGGCCACTTCTGAACACCCCTGAACAGCGGCCCGGCCATAGGGCATGTTCCGGCTGCGCTTGTCAAAGGTGTTTTCTCCGATGACAATGGCGTTGTCCACCACCAGGCCCAGGGCCAGAATAAAGGCAAACAGGGAAATCATGTTGATGGAAACCCCGAGACCCGGCAGAAAAAGCATGGCTCCGAAAAAAGATATGGGAATGGTCAGCATGACCAGCATGGCCAGCTTGATCTGCAGAAAAAGACCCAGAATGATAAAAACCAGGATCAGACCCAGAAATGCGTTCTTTAAAAGGAGATTGATCCTGCTTTCCAGGATTTCAGACATGTCGTTCCATATGGCCAGATTAACGCTGTCCGGCAGCACGGATTCTTTTTCCCGGACATAGTCACGCACCATCCTGGACAGTTCCGTGGGCTTCTGCTCCCCCACCCTGTAAACCGCGACCATGGCTGCGGCCTGTCCGTCAAAGGTGGAGGACTCATCGGTCTCCCTGAAGGTATCCCTGATGGTGGCCACATCCCCGAGCTTGAGTTCTGAACCGTCCGCGGTATGGGCCAGGGTTATGTCTTCGTATTCAGTTCCGGTATATCTCCTCTCCACTGTCCGGATAAGTATATCCCGGCCCGTGGCCTTTATTTCCCCTCCCGCTATATCCTGGGACGCCTGCCGGACCCTGGCGGCTATCTGATCCAAAGTCATGTTCAACAGCCTCAGATTGTCTTCGGAAATATCTATGGAAATCTCATAGGGCCGCACCCCCACCAGATCCGCCTGGGTAATCTCCGGATTAAGCAGGAGTTCCTCCCTGATATCTTCAGCGGTGTGGCGCAGACTCCGGAGGGACAGATCCCCGTAAACCACCACGGATATCACCTCATGCCTGGTGACAAGCTTGGTAACCACAGGGCTTTCAGCGTCCTGGGGAAAAGTGGTGATGCGGTCTACTTCTGAATTGATGTCCTGCAGAAGCTGGTCAACATCTTCACCCTCCTGTATCTCCACCATAACCGTGCCCATTCCTTCGGCCGCGATGGAATCGACTTCCTTGACCCCGGTAAGTCCGCTGACGTTCTCTTCAATCTTGAGTATAATTCCCTCTTCCACCTCTTCCGGGGCGGCTCCGGGATAGGCCACCTGCACTCTGACCATGTCCAGATCAACCTCGGGAAATACTTCCTGCTTCAGGGTGGCGCTCATGACCAGTCCGCCTATGATAAACAGAAGCATAAGCAGATTGGCTGCCACATGGTTATGAGCCATCCATGCAATGATTCTATTCATGGTTCTCTTCAACCCTGAGCTTCATTCCCTCAGCCGGAGAGGAAATACTGGTCAGGATAATTCTTTCTCCGGATGTGAGTCCAGAAGAAATCATTACCTGATCCTCTTGGGAACGTTTCACTGTAACTTCTCTGATTTCCAGTCTGTTCTGCTGGTCGGCTATCCACACGGTTGAGTCCTGACGCAGGGCCTGTCTGGGCACAACCATGACGTCTTCCAGATCTTTTCCGGTTATGTTTACCTGCACAAACGAACCAAAGGGCAGTTCTGTTATCCCTCCCTGTTCCCCGGCAAATACCGCGTACGGATCTTCCACCTCCACCACAATGCCCAGCATTCTGGTTTCAGGATCAACCTGTCCCAGAGACCTGGATACTGTTCCGGACCGGCTGAAATCCCGGGAGTTCCCCATGATTCTGACGGCTGCTTCCGAACCTTTGTTCTGGTCACCGGCCCGGGGGACATTTATCCATCGCAGATCGCCGGGGGGCAGATGAACCACTATCTCGGCCCGGTTCACTTCGGCCAGCACCGCCACCGGAGTGCCCGGAGCAATATGTCGGCCCGGAGCCGCGTTCTGCGACCGGACCAGGGAAACAAAAGGAGTCCTGATCACGGTTCTTTCCAGATTGAGTTCGGCCTGGTCCCGGCCCGCCCTGGCTGATTCCAGTGCCGCCCTGGCATTTTCCAGCTGGGGTTCGTACAGGACCAGAGGATTGGGCTGGGAACCGTCCGGAGTGTCAAAAAGTTCCCACTCCTG
>JAWOGL010000224.1:0-5478 GCA_046496945.1 Desulfonatronovibrio sp. | reverse complement strand
CACCTTGAGGCGCTCTGCCACCTCATGCTCCAACTCGTTCCGGGAGGCAGTTATTTTCTGAAGGTTTTCGGCCATATTATTAAAGGCAGAGGTCAGCTCTCCCAGCTCATCCTGAGAGGTCACATAGATCCTATGCCCCAGATCACCTTCTCCCAGTTTTTTTGTCCCCCTTAGCAGTTTTGTTACCGGAGCAGTGGTGCGAGTTACATGAACTGACAAAGCCATGCTTCCCAGCATCAAAATAGCGCCACCCATGAGAATAATGTAGTTTTGCAGCGTTACAATGGGGGCAAAGGCCTCTGCAGCATCTCTTTTGACAATCAAGCCCCAATCTTTCCCTTCCACAGGCACGTGGCGAAAAGCTTGGAGGGTATCAACTCCCCGGTAATCAATCTCCCGTAAAAACCCACTTTCTCCCCTGGTGGCCATTTTCATGGCCTGTAGTGAACCGGAACCACTATTTAGTTCTGTGAGTGATGCACCGGACTGGTGGCGAAGGGGATTCATGGCAATATATTGATTTTCGATTTCTGAAACCAGCAAAATCTCACCTGTATCCTTCAAGCCGGTACGGTCAGTCAGCACTGCCATCATGCGGTCAAGGGACAGTTCAGTCTTGACAACTCCTATTACATTTTCCTTCCCGGTCTCCGGATTGATTAAGGGCAGGGCAAGGTTATACGTGAAACGCCCTTTATTTTCATGGAAGCAGCTCTGATACTGATTCTGGAGGCCCTGCTGAAACCAGTCCTGGTCCCTGTCATCTCGCCCAATGTGGGTAGCGCTGGTAGAGGCAGCTACAAAACCATCCTGGGTAATGATGTCGATGTTTTTAAGAGCAGGCACGGAATCCCTGGCATCTTGTAATATTTTTACCATTACTTTACGACTTTTTTCAGAGGAAGGAGTGCTAGCAGCATTATCAAAGTTGATAAGGCTTCTACGTAACTGGGTTCTGGATGCTACCAAAGCTGCCCGCTCGAAATCTTGCTCGATAATACTCACAACTTGATCGGATTTGGATTTGGCAACAGCACTCAAGTCGAAAAAAATCTGGTCTTTTAATATAGTGCGTCCCTCTATATGCACTAATCCTACGGATATAAGCACAGTAACTAGGAGCATAAGTGAACTGAAAAATATTATTTTAAAGCGCAAAGAATTCCGGAATATCCTTTTCAGTGATGAGAGCTTTTGTGTAATTTTTTCAAACATGACTATTTCCTATTTAACCATCGGTATTGCCAATATAAAGTGTTCCAGGCATTGCTAGCCGCAAGTACGGATATCCGGATATTAAGGCCTCCTTATGGGAGAAAAATGCCTTCAATGCCTCCAGCCCCAGGCAAAAGCCCCCAACCCCACCAATGGAAAGCCCTGTACAGTAGCCTCGGAGCCATCCTGGACACTTGTATGCTCATCTTGATTCATTTAATATCCTTAGCTGATATTTTTAGCCCACTTGCGCATAGACTGCTCTGGCATGGGCAGATATACTATAAAAAAAGTGCCTGACTCCTTGGAACTGCTCCAGTTTAAGCTTCCGTTCATGGTCCGAACAGTCAAGCGGACACTGTAAACTCCCAGGCCAGTTCCTTTTTTCTTTCCGCAAGTCACATATTTCTGACCCAGTTTTTCCTGAATCTGTTCCGGAATCATCCCCGGATTGTGAATAGTGATTTTAGCCTGATTAGGTTCTGCTTCCTCCAGCTGGATATGTACTCTTTCGCCCTGCGGCGTGCTTTCAACTGCATTTTTGATTAAGTTGGAAAGCATGGTATAGCATAGCAGTTTCTCGCCAGAAACAACAAAGGTTGTAATATCTTTTGACCCTGCCAGGAATACAGATATATTATTCTGGTAAGAACTGCACAATTTAGACAGGTCTTTTTGAATATCCTGGATAATTGGCACCAGATCAATGGATCCAGGACAGAACTTGTACTCACCTTTCTCCATTTGATACAGGGAGAGGGATGTATTGATCATGTTCAGCATACGATTACCAGCATGTTGGATGTGTCCAATAAGCTCTTTTTGCTCTTTGTTAAGGGTCTCTTCTGAGAGCAATAGCTGAGGCAGGCCAATAATTCCATCCAAAGGGGCCTTAAGATCATGGCGGGTGATCCTCTCCACATCTTCCTTGAGCTGCTCCAGTTGCTTTCTTTCTGTGATGTCAGCCATCATCACCACTGCCCCGTTTATCTCTCCTGCTTCAATCAATGGTTGCCCGCTACAGGAAAAGAAACGCTGACCTTCATGCTTTGGGGCAACCACTATCTCCACATTCTTAAGATACTCACCCTGCAAAGCCCGGTACAAAGGGATTTCCTGCGCTTCAAGGGGAGTGATTCCATCTGGCTGGAAGAGGTCATAGTACGTGGCCCATTGCTCCGGAGGAATGGACTTCTCAGAAACACCGTGAAGTCTTCTGGCTGCCTCGTTAAAGCGAACAAGACGTCCTTCCTTGTCACAGACTACAATGGCTTCCTGGATATTATCTAAAACCGTGGACAAAAAGCTCCTCTCATTTGCTAACTTCTGTTCAGTCAACTTACGTTCGGTAATGTCTTGAGTTGCACCTAGCAGAACCTCCGGTTTTCCGGAATCATCCAGCTCAACAACTCCTTTAGCGTGGACATATCTGACCTCACCTGTGTCCTGACGTACAATACGGTGCTCTATATTATAGGGTTCACCTTTATCTAACGCCATAGCAAAAGCCTCTTCAATGGCTGGCCTGTCTTCATGATATGCGATTGGGAGGAGCTGGGATGTCTTTAAGTGGGTCCTGTGTACTCCATGAATTTTTTTAATATTCTCCGTCATAAGCCAAGTATCGCTTTTTATGTCCCATTCCCAGCTTCCCAGATCAGTCAACTCCTCCGCTTGTGCCATGATTTTCTGTCGTTTGGCCAGAGCCAACTCGGCCTGCTTTTGGACCGTGATGTCATGAATAATCGAAAACAGAATAATTTTCCCTTTAAAAGGAATCGGGGAGGTATGGACTTCTACATCACGAATTTCGCCGGTTGCCAATTTGTGAGGAAAATAAAAATAATTGCGTTTCAGGGCTTTGGCATTTGCCATTTCTGAGGCAATTTCTTCTTTGGTTGACTGATTTATCTGTTGAATAGTCAGATTTTCAAATTCCGCTGCTGTGTAACCATAATATTTTTCTGCGCTCTGATTTGCATGGATAATTTTGCCGTTTTCAGGTTCAATCAGCAGCATAACTGCATGATGTTTTTCAAACATAGCACGGAATTGCTCTTCGTTATCTCTTAATGCCTGTTCTGCCTGCCTAGGTTCAGTTATATCGGAGCCTACAGACTGAAAATAGCTGAGCTGTCCCTGATCATCAAAAAAGGCCCTGTTAGTCCAGGCACACCAGCGCTGCATACCATCACTGGCAAGAAATGAGTTTTCGTTACTTTGAATGGAATTATCAGAGGTAAACCCGGCCAGATGTTCAAGGATCTGCTTATGCTCTTCTTCGGGAACAAAATCTATCCATTTCCTGCCTTCCAATTGTTCCGGTGTATAACCAAAGTATTCAGCCAGGGCCTTGTTAACAAAGACAATTGTGGTATCCGGCAAGTAACGTTCAACAAAATAAGGATGATCTTCAATAAGACTGCGGTACAATTTCTCCTGCTCGTCCAGTTCCAGCTTTCGTTGCTGTAATTCTTCCTTGTACTGCCTGCGCTCGCTAATATCAGTGATAAATCCCTGGTAATGAGTGATCCCGACGTTTTCATCCCGCACTCCCAGTTCATTAGTGGAGGCCCAAAAAGATGATCCATCCCGCCTTAAAAAGCGACACTCAAAGTTCATCACCTGGCCTTGCATTTCAATCTGAGACTGAAGCTTCTCCCTGTCTTTGGGGTCTGCATAAAATTGAGTGGCAATGTCAGTGACGCAAGAAATCATATCTTGGGGCGAATCATAGCCAAGCATCTGTGCCAAGGCCGGATTTACTGTGATAAACCTCCCCTCATGCGTAGAAGTAAAAATACCTATAGGGGCTTTTTGAACAAGGTCTTGAGTTTCTTGGGAAGTAAACTCATGACCAAAATCAGGAGGAGTCTGCTTTGAAGGCATAAAAAATCCAATATTAAGTTATAAAAGCCAGGTTACATCGTTAATACTATCTGATTAGAATTAAAGAATACTTTATTTTGAAAATTAAACACAAAGATTGTTCTCCAGCACCTCAAAGAGCTTCTCTTTATCTACTGGTTTGGCAATATAGTCATTCATGCCTGCTTCTAAAAATTTCTCATGATCCCCAGCCATGGCGTAGGCAGTTAGGGCAATGATTGGGATATTCCTAAAATTAGCACTAGAGGATCTGATCTTCTTGGTAGCCTCTACCCCGTCTAATACAGGCATTTGCACGTCCATGAGCACGCAGTCATATTCATTTTGGACAAGTTTGGCCATGGCCTGTTCTCCGTCCTGGGCCAAGTTGACTTCATATCCGTTCTTTTCCAGTAAACGCTTTACATAAAACTGGACGATCTGCTCATCATCCACCAGGAGTACATGCCGGCCTTTGGAAATAGGTGCATGTTGTTTCTCCTGATCTTCTTCTGCTGTTTGCTGCTGGGATTCTGGAATTCTAAAAGGCAGGCTGACATAGACCGTGGTTCCCTCTCCAGGCTGACTCACTATGGAGGCATTGCCGCCCATTAAGTGTACTAATCTTTTGACCAGGGGCAGTCCCAGACCTGCACCTTCATATTGCCGGGCATAAGGAGAACCTGATGCATTGGCCTGGGTAAAAGCCTCAAAAATATGATCAAGCTTATCTTCCGGTATACCTTGACCAGTATCTGCTATGGTCAATAACATCTGGCAATGCTCAGGATTGCTTTGCCCTATCTGACAAGCCTGTACACAGATATCTCCCTTTTGGGTATACTTGACAGCATTGCCTGCTAAATTAAACAAAATCTGAGTCAGCCGGGTATGGTCACCAATTAAGACCTCAGGTATATTATCATCCTGGGTAATGCTTAAAAAGTTTTTATTTTTACAACAAACCTGCCTGAAAATATCTTCAATGGACTGCATAACTTCAGTAAATTTAAATTCACTTTCACGTAACTCCAGCTTACCAGCTTCAATCCTGGAAAGATTCAGAATATCCGTCAAAAGTTTATTCAGACGTTCTGAAGACTTAATAGCTGTCTGGACATATTCTGTTTGTTCCTCATCTAAAGAGGTATCCTGTAAGAGCTGATGCATGCCCATGATGCCATTTAAGGGAGTCCTTATCTCATGGCTCATGTTGGCCAGAAATTCTGATTTGGATTGGTTGGCTACTTCAGCCTGCTGCTTGGCTTGTTCTTCTGTATGCAGACTTCTGGCCAACTTCAAGTTGCTCCAGCTCAAATCTGAAATAAGGGAGGCAAAGCGAGCGTAAAACTGCATAGATTGGTTCACGGTTTTGCGGTCCCAGCATGGAACCTG
>JAWOGL010000218.1:0-7593 GCA_046496945.1 Desulfonatronovibrio sp. | reverse complement strand
TCCGGCATAAGTCTTTAGTGGCGTCCTAAGTGGGTTCCGGACTGTCGCTTGGAATTTTTGAACAACCTGTCTGGTAATGACTTTTTCAACACCCTGTTAAAAAATATCAGGCCGCTGCTTACTTAGTGCCTTTATTCGTGGTTTTATGGGAGATAAAATACGTCACCGAACGCAGGGCTTATATAGTGCTTAGTTCAGGCAGGACAAACACAGCCTAAAAATCTCTTGTCATCTTTATGCTCCGGGCGTATTTAATAATACAGGCTGTAAGCTGATAATTATATGGATTTGTTTTTGAACCATTACAGGGAGGAAGCAATATGTCTGATAGAGCTTCAAACAATTTTATGGCCGGAATATTTGTGACTGCCGGACTGATATTTGGTGCCTGGATTCTTGCTTCGGCTGTCAAGGAATTCAGGTCTTATGACCGTTTTGTCAGTGTGCGCGGTTTTGCCGAGCAGGAGGTGCCAGCGGATCTTGCCTACTGGCCCATCTCCTTCAGCGCGGCCGGCAATGATCTCCAGGCTGTCCAGCAGGATCTGGATAAATCAGCCGAGACTGTTTTTGCCTTTTTAGCCGAACATGGACTGGGACGGGCAGAGGTGTCCCAGTCTGCTCCCAGGATAACTGATCAGCATCAATACGGAGTTTCCCAGCAGCAGAAGCCGGCCAACAGATTTACAGCCCAAAGCGTGATTACTGTGCGTACGGATCAGGTTCAGGCGGTAAAACAGGCCATGGCCGCTGCCGGAGAGCTGGTGTCAAACGGAGTGGTTCTGATACATTCTTATGAATTCGAGCCAAAATTTGAATTTACCGGTCTGGCGGATATTAAGCCGGCGATGATTGCCAGGGCCACCCAGGATGCCCGAAGCGCCGCCCAGCAGTTTGCCCGGGATTCCGACAGTAATGTAGGAGCTATTCGAAGAGCCAACCAGGGGCTTTTTACCATTAACGACCGGGATCAGTTTACTCCGGAAATCAAGAAAGTCCGGGTGGTGACCAGCGTGGATTATTTTCTCAGGGACTGAGATCATTAGTAAAAAAATAATTTACTGCAGATTCTGAATTGGTGAAAACAGGTTCCGGTGATCCCCGGAAACCGCCGGCCGGGAGAAGTATATGGAACCAGAGAAGGACATTATGTTTCAACTTATGGTTGAGGGTTGCTATCTCAGTACCCTCAAATATTGTGGAAGGTTGCGCCCGTTTCAGTCAGGCTGACTATCTCAGATTTTTAGAAATAGCTTTTGGCTCCGTACGTGAACTGCGATATCAATTTTTTCTTGCTGTACGATTAAACCATTGTGAAGAGGTTGTGTCTGGGGATTGTGAAAAGTTATTGATTGAAACTGAAAAAGTACTTAATGGACTGATATGTTCGTTGAGGAAGAACAAGGCTGATGGGGTTGGGGCTGAGGGAGACGACAGGGGGAGAGGCTGCTAATCTTTAAAGAAAATACTGAGATGAACATATTCTTTGCTGGTTCTTCTTCTTTCCCTTCAGCCTTCAGCTTTACAAACATATTCTATCAGGTGGTATAAACATGGAACAAGCATCAAGTTTTGAAGACAATATTGAAAGCCGTTTTTTATCCCTTACGCAGGAAGAAAAAACAGCAGTCATCACTCATGGCGTGGCTCTGCGGATTTCTGACTTGAAAAACAGGCTTTTCCTGGCTGAAAGTAAGGTCCGCTCCTTTGAGGAAAAGTATCAGACAAAACTGGATGATCTGGAAGTCAGGGGTCTTCCTGATGATGCTGACATGGATATGCACGAGGATTATATCATGTGGCATCATTGGACTGATGAAGCCACCAACACAAAGGATAAAATCAAGGAATTGGAATTAATAGCTGCATACGGGGTTTACCGAAAATGACGGCTCATGACCGACTGCTTGATATTGAAGAAAAGTATAGGGGGTTGGTCAGTAAGATTGTCCCTGTTGAAATTGATGAAGGCGCATTGAGGCTGACTATTTTCTTTAATGATAAAAGTAATCTGCGAGTGACGGAACTGTGGAAGTCGGATAAACTGGTTAAATACAGTTATTACTGGCTTTCCAATGACAACGGACTGATTGTAGGGTGGGACAATGCCCCTCATCATAAAAGAGTAAACAGTTTTCCCCATCATAAACATGTTAAAATTCAAAAAAATATTCAGCCATCTTCTGAAAGTCGCCTTGAAGATGTAATGGATATTATACTACAGGAAAAGGCAAGATGAGTAGTTTTTCAGCCGTGCCTTTTCCTTGGGACACTTTAGAAGTTACGGACAGGTTTCAGATCGGGTTGCATCTGACCTGAAACTGGGCAGCCTGGTGGTTATGTGCGATATGAGCCTTGGCGGCAGCATTATCCCGGCCGACAACCTGGCCGCATGCCTGCAGGTGGCCTTTGACTCCGGAGCCAAGCGGTTTCTCATACCCATGAGCAGTATTGGAAATATTCCCACCATCCCCGGTGAACTCTTTGCCAAATTCCAGACCAGCTTCTATGCCGATCCTGTAGATGGAGGGTTCAAGGGGCTCTGGGGGTGGAGTAGGAATGACCTGACATTTATATCGTTGCTGAGCCTGAAGCCTGGAAAGAATTAATAATTTTCAACCCACTATGTAGATAAATCTATGACAACAATACTCACCATACTTATCACCCTCCTGGCCATGGCTGGACTTATGTACGTCTTCGTTAAAATCCTGCCCATGTGCGGGCTCAAGGGCGGCTGAAACTTTGGAAGCTCTGAAGGTTCAGAGCAGGATAAAGATGAAGGACCGGATTGCAGGAGGCAGTAGGTTTGAATAAGGCCTGATTTCGGAGCTTGCAACTTAAGGTCGAGCTTTCTTTCATCAGCATTGCCGAGCCTGTTTGCTCCTGCCTTATCACGACATGGCCGAGCTTTGGCCTGGCTTCAATTTCTATGAATCAATTTTTTTTTGATGACAAACAGGGGACAAGCAGCCTGTAGACACAAAAAAAAAGGGTTAAGCTTTATGCTTAACCCCTTGAAATTTCTGGTGGAGCTGAGGAGAATTGAACTCCTGACCTCCTGAATGCCATTCAGGCGCTCTCCCAACTGAGCTACAGCCCCGTTGACCGGGAAAGGTGATATTTATTAATCTCAGGCCTGTTTGTCAACAAAAATAATAATGTTTTTGAAATTATCTTGAACTATGAGCGTATTTCTGTAAAGATTACTAAATTTTTGATCTTTTTACAGATTCCAGGACCTTTTACCAGGGAGATTGCCTGTGCGCCTGAGTATAAAGATTTTTATTCTTATGTTTACTGTGGCCTTTACTATTTCCGGTGCCACCGGGTCTTTCTTTTATTTCCAGGCCAAGAGAGCCATGCTGGATGCCGTGAGAGACCAGCTCCAAACCGCTTCCCAGGCTTTTGCAGAAACCATTTCCGGTGATGATCTGAAAACCCTGACCAGGCCGGAAGATGCTGATGCTGCTGAATACAAAAAGATTCAAAAAATTCTGCATAATATCACCCAGACCAACACAGATTTTCTGTTTGCCTATACCATGCGCATGCAGGACGGCGAGGTGGTGTTTGTGGTTGATTCTCCTCCGAGCGATGACTCGGGCGACGGTATTATTTCTGAAGACGAAATGTCTGAACCGGTGGGCGCTGTGTATCCGGATCCTCCGGCAACGCTGCTCCAGGGGTTTATCCAGCCGTCGTCTGATGACAGGCCGTACGTGGATCAGTGGGGTTGGAGCATATCAGGGTATGCTCCTGTTCAGGACTCCTCCGGTCAAAATGCCGGACTGCTGGGTATAGACATGGATCTGGCCCGGTTTGAAGAAAAGCTCAGTACCATCAAAATGGCAGGCATGGCCTCTCTGGCAATCGCCCTGATCCTGGCGGTGATTCTGACCCTGCTTTTGACCCGGACCATACTGCGCCCTGTAAGGTCTTTGCAGACAGGATTTGAAAGGGTCATCAAGGGGGATCTGGAAACCAGACTTGAGGTCAAAGGAAAAGATGAACTGGCCTGGCTTACCAGGCATTTCAACCAGATGGTTGCGGATCTTCGGGAAAAGCGGCTCTTAACAGCCACTCTGGGCAAGATGATGCCCAAGAACGTTATATCCGGCGTACTTGCCAACGAACTTAAGCTTGGAGGGGAAATTGTCTGGGTAACTATTGTTTTTTGCGATTTGAGAAATTTTACCACCATCAGTGAAAAACTTCCCCCTAAAAGTCTGGTTGGCCTTCTCAACGACTATTTCACAGAGATGGTTAAAATCGTGGAAAAAAATTCAGGAGTGGTGGATAAATTTATCGGGGATAAAATTATGGCCGTATTCGGACACCCTGCCCCGTCGGGAAACGACTGTCAAAATGCCCTGAACGCCGGTCTGGAAATGACAGCCATGTGTGATGAACTGAACAAAAAGCTGGGGCTTAAAGATAATCTGCGTCTTGAAAACAGCATAGGCATTCACAGCGGTCAGGTTCTGGCGGGCAATATTGGCTCTCCGGACAGAATGGAGTTCACATTTATCGGAGACGCGGTAAATATAGCGGCCAGGCTGGAAGCCGTCACCCGGGAAATCAATACCAGGCTGGCTGTTAGTGAAGTGACTGTGAAGGATATCTCCCCGCTGCCGGTAAGTCTGGAGTATGCAGGGAGCCGGACTCTGGACGGAAGAACAGAAAAATTAGGGGTATACACTCTAAAGACATCTCAGAGTTGACAGCGTGAAAAAGTCCATACCAGACAGTCGGCCTGTCCTGGGCCAATATTTTTCAGATGCCCTTTCCGGGGTTGAGGATACCGGCAGGATCAAAGACTTTTTTTATGTCTTTCATGATCTCAAGCTGGTCAGAGCATAACTGCCAGGAAATAAAGGGCTTCTTGCTCAGGCCTACCCCGTGTTCTCCGGACATGCTTCCCCCCAGCTTCAGTACCTTCCGGAGTACTTCTTCTCTGGCCCGGCCCACTGCGCGGCTGTTTTCCTCATCAGATGCATCGTACATATAATTAACATGGATATTGCCGTCACCGACATGTCCGAAGGCCAGGATTTTTACGCCGTGTTTCCGGGCCGTCTGCTGGAAATCCTGCACAGCTGAAAGGATTTTTCCTCTGGGCACGACCACGTCATCGCTTACCTTGTGAGGGCCCAGGCTGAAAGAAGCCGGATTGATCAGCCTTCTTATTTCCCAAATCCGCTCTTCGTCTTCCTGCATGGCCAGGTCCTGAAAAAGACTGTTTCTTATGACGGATTTAATTTGGGCAACCTGGTGACTGACGCAGGAAGTGGTTCCGTCAACGCGGATGATCAGGGCGCTCCGGCTGTTTTTCGGCCAGGGTACGGGTCCAAATGCACTCAGGCATGTCATAACGTCGGCGGGTAAAAATTCCAGGGCGCAGGGCAGAAGACCAAGTTTAAAAATATCTCTGACCCCTTCCAGGGCCATATCTTCACTTTCAAAACAGGCCAGGACAGTGGCTGAGTACTCGGGCGCAGGCAAAAGCTTGAGCCAGGCACTGACGATAATGCCCAGGGTTCCTTCTGATCCGGTGAAAAGACCGGTTAAATCCAGGCCGACCACATTCTTGTGTACCCTGCTTCCGGTGTTGATAATCCTTCCGCCGGGCAGGACGACCTCCAAACCCAGAACATAGTTTCTGGTGACTCCGTATTTAACAGCGCGCATTCCGCCCGCATTGGTGGCTATATTGCCGCCAATGGTGGAAACGCGCATACTGGCCGGATCCGGAGGATAAAAAAGACCTGACTCCCGGGCCTTTTGCTGAAGTTCGCGGGTAATTACCCCGGGCTGGACCAGGGCTGTAAAACTATCCGCATCCAGGGACATAATCTGGTCCATATTTAAACATGAAAGAACAATGCCGCCATGATCTGGCACACAGGCTGAAACCACGTTGGTTCCTCCGGCCCTTGGAATCACCGGAATTCCGTCCTGGTGAGCCAGACGCATAAGCTCCTGAACCTGTTCTTTATTTTCAGGGCGGACCACTGCCCAGGGCATATCAAATTTTCTTCCGGCATCTGTGCCGTAAATAAGCATTTCAGCCGGGGCCACGGTCATAGAGTCGCCGGGAAAGATACTGCTCAGGGTTTTAATCTGGGATTTGCCGAGTCCGGTACCGGTTTTCATTTGTGTCTGGCCATTTCCCGGTCCATATCTCTTTTGACCGCCCTCTGCTTTAGTTCCTCACGCTGGTCAAAAAGCTTGAGTCCTTTGGCCAGGGCCAGTTCAACCTTGATTTTGCCTTTCCTGAAATACATTTTCAAAGGAACGACTGTGAGGCCTTTCTGCTCTACCTTGCCCATAAGCCGGTCAATCTCTTTTTTGTGCAGAAGGAGCTTGCGGGTTCTTTCCGGTTCATGCTGTATATGAGTGGCGTGCGCATAAGGAGCTATGTGTACGTCTACCAGGAAAGCTTCACCGTTGTGGAATTTCACATAACCGTCCTTGAAGCTGACCTGACCTGCCCGCAAAGACTTTGTCTCTGAGCCGGTTAAAGATATACCCGCCTCAATGGTTTCCAGAATTTCAAAATAGCGGCGGACCTTTTTGTTCACCGCTATTGTCTTGATGCCTGTGCTGTTATCTTTTGCCATACAATATTATTTTTTTCCGTTTTTTTTGATCCACCAGGAGCTGTCGCGTCCGTTGAACCACCACTGGGTATGGTCTGCTTCCAGGATCTGCTGTCCCAGGGATCGGCCTTCCCGGGTGCGAAGGCGGGGGAGGGCATACTCCAGCCATTTAGCAGCGTATTTATTGCCCAGGTCCTGCTGCTCCTTGAGGTTAAGGATCAGGTCAAGCTGATCAGCATCATGGGCCAGGGCCGATTCCCTGCTGTCCACCTCTTCCAGATCATCAAACAAATCAAGAATATCAGCTTCAAATCCGGTGCCTTCAAGGGCATCTGAAAGGGCCCTGCGATCATCTGTCCGGTTGTATATCCGGTTAACGTAATTCATGTCCCCTACTCTGGATTCATGCAGGTCATGGAACATACACATGAAAACCGTCCGGGACTGGTCCGCGCCCGCCATGCCGGCCAGGATATATCCGATGACCGCGGTTCGAAAAGAATGCTCGGCAACGTTTTCCGAACCGCTGCCCAGAAACTGGTAGCCGGTTCTGGGAGTTCTTTTAAGCATGCCCACTTCGTGCAGGAAATGGGAGATTCTGTTCAGGTTAAAGTTATCCATATTGTGTTGTTGCTCTGTTGTTGCGGTTAGTAAGTTCCCGTGTACCATAAACTGCGCCTGGCCGGTGAAATTAAAACTGGAAAACATCCATGATGAATATTTAACAGCGTGCCAGAAAAGTCATTACCAGACAGGTTGTTCAAAAATTCCAAGCGACAGTCCGGCACCCACTTAGGATGCCACTAAGACTTATGCCGGGATAATACTCACTCAAGTGGGTGCCGGATAAACAGCAAAAAAATTTCAAGGTCAAAGTTTACCCCGTGAAACCTTCTCTCGTTTCACTGGGGCGTATTCAGCAGGTGCGAGTTTGAAATTTTTGCAGCGACAAAGCCAATTGGGAGATTTTCAACAACCTGTTAAGTTCTGTAAT
>JAWOGL010000037.1:0-26159 GCA_046496945.1 Desulfonatronovibrio sp. | reverse complement strand
CTCCCAATTGCTTTGTCGCTACGAAAAGTTCAAACTCGCACCTGTATAAATACGCCGCGACCTTGAACTTTTTTTGCTGTTTATCCGGCACCCACTGAAAAGAGCATTATCCCGGCATAAGTCTTTAGTACCGTCCTAAGTGGGTGCCGGACTGTCGCTTGGAATTTTTGAACAACCTGCCAGGTAAGGATTTTTTCACGCTGTTATGAAGTTTGTTAACCAGCCGGAGGAGACAGGGAGTTTCCCAGCTAAATCCCTGCTTGCATAACATATTAGAAATGATTATTTTATTTTTGTAATTATTCACCGCAGCCAGCAGCCAGACCGCAGTTCTTGTTCCTGTTGAGACGAACTTCCTGTCGTGGTTTGAGTAAGATAAACCATGAGCTGGATATGTTATACCGGACCTGGTAAGGACTTTTTCACGTTGTTAGATAAAATGGCTGATCACAATATATGCTGAACAGATACTCCAAACCAATAACCATAAAGTTCACCAGCCAGGTTTGGCGACAAAGTTGCAAGGTAACCCGGGGATTATAATAATGACGGCAATGAATTTTACCAGTCAGGAGAAACAGATACTCAAGGTGGTCCAGGCAGATCTTCCGGATTCCCAGGAGCCTTATGCTGATATTGCCCGCCGGGCAGGCGTCAGTGAACAGGAGGTTTTGTCTCTGCTTGCCCGCCTCAAGGAAGGAGGCTATATCCGCAGGTTCGGGGCAACGCTGCGTCATCAGCAGGCCGGGTACGGTTTTAACGCCATGGTGGCCTGGTATGTGGATGAGGGCAGGGATATTCAGGAGGTTGGGGAGACCATGGCTGCCAGGCCTGAGATAACCCACTGCTATGAAAGAAAAAATTGTCTTGACTGGCCATATAATCTGTACACCATGATACATGGCCGATCCAGGGAGGATTGCCAGAGAGTGGTGGAAGAACTCATGAGCCAGACAGGCGTGGTTCAGTATGAAATGCTTTTCAGCAATGAAGAGCTCAAGAAAACCTCAATGAAATATTTTTAACTGTAGTTTGGAGAGTGTATGAGTATTTCTAAAGATCTGTTTGAGCAGGCCCGGAAAGTTATTCCCGGAGGAGTGAACAGCCCTGTTCGCACCTGTTCCGGGGTGGGGGCTGATCCATTGTTTATTTCCAGGGCCCAGGGACCGTATATTTTTTCCGAAGACGGCCATAAGATGATTGATTATGTAATGTCCTGGGGGCCCATGATCCTGGGGCACAATCATCCGGCAGTGAACAAGGCTCTGCATGAGGCAGTGGACCAGGGCACCAGTTTCGGGGCTCCGTGCAGGCCCGAGATTGATCTGGCCGGGCTGATAGTAGAGGCTCTGCCCGGAGTGGACATGGTTCGCATGGTCAATTCAGGAACCGAAGCCACCATGAGCGCTCTGCGCCTGGCCAGGGGTTATACCGGACGCTCCCGGGTGATTAAATTTGCCGGCTGCTATCACGGACATGTGGATGCTTTCCTGGCCAGCGCGGGTTCAGGGGCGGCAACCCTTTGTATCCCCGGCACTCCGGGTGTGCCTGAAGCGGTGGTGGCTGATACCCTTCTGGCTGATTATAATAATCTGGAGCAGGTCAAGGATCTTTTTGAGCAGCATGGCCGGGATATTGCAGCTGTTTTTGTTGAACCAGTTGCCGGTAATATGGGGCTTGTACTTCCGGAAAAGGGATTTTTACAGGGACTCAGAAAACTGGCGGATGAGTACGGAGCTCTGCTGGTCTTTGACGAGGTAATAACCGGATTCAGGGTTTCATATTCAGGAGCTCAGGGTCATTTTGGAGTTATTCCGGATCTGACCTGTCTGGGCAAAATCATTGGGGGGGGGCTGCCGGTGGGCGCGTACGGCGGCAAAAAGGAAATCATGGAAAAGATCGCTCCGTGCGGAGAGGTTTATCAGGCCGGTACTCTTTCAGGAAATCCTCTGGCCATGACCGCAGGTTATTATACACTTAAGACTCTGAAGGAAATGGACTATGATCAGCTTACCTTAAAAACAGCAGAATTGGCCGGTAACTTGAAAGACATACTGGAAGAAAAGGGTTTGCCCATACATTTAAATACTGTCAGTTCAATTTTTACCCTCTTTTTTACTTCTGACAAGGTGAGGGATTTTGATTCAGCCAAAAAATCTGATCAGAACCTCTTTAAAAAATTTTATAACCAGATGCGCGAGCAGGGGGTCTATCTGGCCCCTTCGGGTTTTGAATGCGTTTTTAATTCATTTGCGCACGGCTCTGAGGAATGGGAAAAAACCCTGGAAGCTGCCCGAAATATCAGTTTTTAATTGAGGTTTTAAGTCTTCATTTTTTATCCTGCTTGACAGAGATAAGTATTGTGACTTAAACAGTAAATAGATTGTTCATTTTATTACAAGCATTTCAAGGAGGTGAAAAACGATGAGAAAGTCAGTTGTTATTGGAGTTATCTGCGTCTTTATTCTGGGATTCCTGGTTCTGCCCAATCTTTATGCTTTGACGGTCCAGCACGAATACAAGGACAAAAACATGTCCGATGAGTGCGGCGATTTTTCTGATGAAATAGTGCTCAAAGCACCTGAGGAATACGGTGAAATGAGGGAAGCACCCACAACTTTTTCGCACAGCGTCCATGAAGGATATGACTGTGGCGAATGCCACCATGACGCCGACCATGAGCCAGTGGAAAAATCATCTGAGATCCAGGGCTGTATGAGTGAAGGATGCCATGACATGGCGGTTGCCGAATCCCCCAGGGACAGACGTGATATAACCTATTTTTACAAGGCATATCATGACCAGTGTATGTCCGGCTGTCACCGCGACCTGGCCCAGGCTGGAGAAGCTACCGGCCCCACAGCCTGCGAAGGTTGCCATCCCAAAGAATAATATCCGAATCCGGGGGAAGTTAATCTTCCCCCTTTTTTATCATCCTGAAAGTCAAAGGTTCTCCGGCAATATTCAGATATTTTAAATGTCTCCGGCAATAACGACCTTAAGTCTTTGCCTTCTTCATCCTGGCGTTGAACGCAGGTTTTGAACTCACAAGTTTATCCTTTACTACTCCCAATATTTCCTGCCTTGCCTTGCTTTACAATCCTCAGGTTTTTTTAGTAGCATAACCAGAAGTTTTTATGATCCGGAAAGAAAGACTCGCCGGATGGAAGCAGAATTGTTTCAGAATATCATTGAACCAAGGTGGTAGCCATGGCCTCAGACAAAGAAAAAGATATGTTGGATGATGAAGAGATCATTGATTTGACAGAAGTGATTGAAGAAGGTTCTGTGCCTGATTCTGAGGAAGATGCAAAAAAAGAGCTTTCCCAAGATTCCAGTCAGGGCGATGATCTGGATGAGGACTTGAGTGATCTGTTTGAAAGTCTCAATGCAGAAAAAGAGTCTGAAAGCTCAGAAGAAGAGGATGATTTTGAAGATTTGTTCAAAGAAGAAGCTGACCAAGATGAGAATAGGTCCTCTGACACAGAAAATAAGCAGGCGGAAGATTCAGCTGAAGATGATTTTTTAAAGGATTTTCTGGATGATGAAGAAGATCAGGATCTGGATCTGGCAGGAAAGAAAGAGCCGGACGATGATATCGAGGATATTGATGATTTAATATCCGGCCTGGATGAAGAAACGGATGAATCCGAAGAACAGCCTGGAGAAACAGGCGCACAAGACCGGGAACAGCTTTCCCGGGAGTCTGAAGAGCAGGAAGACGCAGGAGAGGAGCCGGAACTGCCGGACAAGGAGCCTGAAGCTGAGGCTGAGACTGAGGTTGAACCGGAACCAGAACCAGAAACCAGGACTGAACCTGAAGAAGAACCTGTTGCTGCCGATATTTCCAGGACTGAGCCTGAGCCGGAGCCGGAGCCGGAACCTGAACCTGAACCGGAAGAGAAAGAAGAATCAGGGGAAGATTTTCAGGGCGATATTCAGACGCCTGATCAGGATAAACTCGCAGAAAAAGTAGAAACCCTGACGAGCCAGCTCGCATCCATATCCAGCCGGATGGATATTTTTGAGGAGCGACTGGATAATATTGAAAATTCTATCTCTGAAAAAGCTGTGGAGGCCGTTGAAGATAAAGGGCCGGAACTTGGTTTTTTAAAGAAGATGTTTGAGGATTTAAAACAGGAACTGAGCTCTGACATGGAACAGGAGGTACAGACTGTTGATCAGCCTGTTCAGGAAATCGCAGAAGAAGATTTTAAGGCCGCTGTGGTTGAAGCGGTTGAAGAAAAGGGAGCAGACTTAAGCTTTACCAGGGATCTCACAGATAAAATTTCTGAATACGCTGAAAAGGTGATCGAGGAGAAGTTTGCCCAGCTTGGCCGGATTGACAAGGATCAGGGAGACGATGAACTTGGTCGGCAGATGAAAAAACTTGAGGCTAAAATTCAGGAGATAAGTATCCCTGATGCCCGGGAAATGAAGCAGGAAATCAGGGCCGACCTGGAGAAATTGATTGAAGACAGGACAGGGGAGGCGCAGGAAAAGCAAGCTTCCTCAAAATCCCCGGAAAATGAGCCGGAAGCCCAAAAGGAGCAGGCACCGGAGATTGATGAGTGGAAACAGGAGATCAGCCGGCTTGTTGAAGACCGGATCAATAATCTTGTAGATTCCTGGCAAAGTGAAAAAAAGGCCCTGGCTTCGGAGCTGGAAAACGCCCTTAAGTTCTGGGGGAAAATGCAGGAAAAGCTCACCGTCCTCAGCCAGGATATCGGGGAGTTAAGAGACCAGAGGGCTGAACTGGATCCTGAGCTCTTGGAGAAGTTTGAGTCCATCAACGAACTGGCGGTTACCCGGGAAGATCTAAGGAATCTGGCTTCCCAGCTGAAGGTGGAGCTGGAGGAATATATAATGAAAAAAGTTCCTGAGGCAGCCGCCAGGGTTATACGCCAGGAGATTGCCGCCATCCTTCAGGAGAAAAAATAAAGCAATCAGATTATTTCAAGGCGGCTCGTCTGAGTCGCCTTTTTTTTGCGCCCAACAATCTATACTCGACTACCTGAAAAGTTGATGCTAAACTGAATCAAACGGGGAGGGCTGCAAGGTTTTCTTCGTTTTACCGCCCGGAAATGTCTTGTCAGGTCAAGCCGTTTCCCCACCCGGGCGGTTTTTTAACTATCAGGAGAACAAATGGACCAAGCCCAGAAACAGGCCCTGCAGGTGACCAAGGAAATAGTGGTCAAGTTTATTGAAGTCGGCCGGATTTCGCCGAGTAATTGCCATGAGTTTTTCTCTCAGATATATGCGGGAGTACTGCAGACCATAGTAAATGGTGAATATCCGGACTTTGAGGAAAATCCGCCATCTGAAGAGAATGCCGAGTGAGCCAGGCCGGGCACAGCAGGATGGTGGCCGGATACTTTTCCAGTATTGCCGGCTGGTATGACTTTCTTAATCACTTCCTGAGCCTTGGACAGGATATTTACTGGAGAAAAAGGCTGGTCAGACATCTTAGGAGCCGGGAAAAGGGATGCATTCTTGATCTGGCTGCCGGGACCATGGACGTGACCAGGGAGATTCTGGTGAATTATCCACAAAGCCGGGTGCTGGCCATGGACTATACCCTGCCCATGCTGACCAACGGAAAAGATAAGCTCAGGTCTTTGGGAGGGAAGGTTCTTCCCGCCCAGGCGGATGGCCGGGCTCTGCCACTGGCGGATAAAAGCATTGACTCTGTCGCCATTGCCTTCGGGATCAGGAATATTCTTCCAAGACAGCGGGCTTACGAGGAAATCCTAAGGGTATTAAAGCCGGGGGGCAGGTTATGTGTTCTGGAGTTCGGTACCGGAAGAAGAAAGATCTGGGGCGGAATCTATAACTTCTATCTGTCCAGAATTCTTCCCTTGATGGGAAGGATTATTTCCCGGGATCAGGGAGCCTATACATATCTGGCAGAGACCATCAAGGGTTTTCCTGATTCCCGGGACCTGGCCGGGGAAATGAAAGAAGCCGGATTCTCCAGGATATTTTATTATCCCTTGTGCTCGGGAATAGTCTATGTACATGTGGGAGAAAAGGGAGCCCGCTAAAAAAGGCTTTGCCCCAGATATATAACCAGGATTCCCAGGATTATGGCTGTAATTCCCAGGCGGCGGAGGCTGGACGCAGGCAGCCTGGACATGGTCTCCAGGAATTTCGGCATTTTTTCGGCCCAGATAAAATAAGGTATGCCTTCCAGTATAAAGGCCAGTCCAAGGGCGCTCAGGAAAAATGTCAGATCAAACTGCATGGAAAATGATTATCCGATTTCAGGGTAAATGTCCAGGAGCAGGAGCCAGGGCGTCAGCCGGTTTAAATTTTCTGAAATCGCAACCCTGAGAGATATTGTCCAGATGATCCTTTTTGTGGCGGCCACTGTCAAAGAAATGCAAAATTTTATCAGGGATGAACTGCCCTCAGATATACATGGTCAGCAAGGCAGGGTTCAAAGGTACAAAGAAAAAAATATAGCTTTTCTGATCTGCGGAGTAGGTCCGCTTAACGCCGCCATTAATCTGGAACGGTATCTGAGCGTTAACAAAAAAATCAATCTGGTGATGAATGTCGGGATCGCCGGCAGTTATGACCTGCAAAACCTGCCCCTTGGTTCGGTTTGCGTGGCCAGTAAAGAGATCTGGCCTGAATACGGGGTCCGCACTTCTGATTTTCGCGCGGACCCGGAACTGCTGGGCTTCCCCCTTGATAAAAGAGGCAGGACCCAGGTGTGGAACAGCCTGCCCCTGAATACTGACATGTTTACGCACAGGCATGGTCTCAGTCTTGACCCAAAATGGCCGGCAGCAGTGGGCGTTACCCTGGCCGGCATCAGTTCAGGAACGGAACAGGCCGCAGCCCTTAAAAAATATTTCAGGGCTGACATGGAAAATATGGAAGGTTTTGCCCTGGCCTATTGCTGTTATCTCAGGTCGGTTTCCTTTGCCGAGATTCGGGCCATTTCCAATCTGGCCGGCTCCAGAAACAAGCAGGAATGGGATATCACTTCCGCTTTCCAGGCCCTGGGCAGAATATGGTCCGGCATATGGGCGGGGGAATCTTCATGAGCACCGCTTCCGGGAAAGAAACCTTACTTGCCGCAGTCTCTCCCTGCCCCAATGATACCTATATCTTTGCCGGCTGGGTATTGGGAATGACTGGAGATTTAAGCAAACTGCGGACCAGATTTCTCTGGGAAGATGTCCAGACCCTGAATGAAAGAGCATCCAGGGGCATGGGAGATCTGGTCAAGGTTTCAGCTGTGCAGGCCCTTAAGCTGGAAGCCGGTTATGATATCCTGCCATGCGGCGGGGCATTGAGTGCCGGGCCTGGTCCTAAACTGGTGGTGGTCAAAAACGCGGATAATCCTCCTTTTCGCATTGCAGTGCCTGGAATGCAGACTACTGCCTTTGCCCTTCTCAGGGCATGCGCCGATTTCGAGTTTGAACCCGTGCCCATGGCTTTTGATAAAATTCCCGGAGCAGTGGTGGACGGGCAGGTTGATGGCGGGCTGCTTATCCATGAAACCGCGCTTATTCATGAAGAACTGGGACTGGAAGTGTTTCTGGACCTCGGGGCCTGGTGGAAGGCCGGAGCGTCAGGGCTGCCTCTGCCGTTGGGGCTTATAATCATAAAAAAGGATTTGCCCCCGGAAATCAAGCTCCAGGCAGAGCTTAAGATCAGACAAAGCATTGACATGGCGGGAAAGAACAGCCCGGCCGTTTACACCCTGATCAAAACATTTGCCCAGGAGCTTGACGATGCAGTTATTGACCAGCATATAAGGGCCTACGTCAATGCTTACAGTATTGATATGGGTGAACAGGGAAACAGGGCTCTGTCGTTGCTGAAAAAATATGTATGATCAGATATGATGGGATTCTGACCCCGGGGCAGGCCTTAAATTTTGCGGCTGACCAGAAAATATGATGAATATTTATAACAGGTTGTTGAAAATCTCCCAATTGGTTTTGTCGCTATAAAAAGTTCAAACTCTTACGTATCCTAAATACGCCGCGACCTTGAATTTTTTTGCTCCTTGCCCTTGGAATTTTTGAACAGCCTGCCTGGTAAGGATTTTTTCAACACGCTGATAAGCATTCAACTCCCCATATTTAAAACGATGAATTAATGAATAAATTAAATGATTTTTTACAGTCTGAACTGCCCAGAATCAACAATGTTCTGGAAAAAGAGATGAAAGCACTGAATCCTCTGGTCCGTAAAGTGGGTGAGCATGTTCTTCTTTCAGGCGGTAAAAGACTGCGACCCATGCTTACTGTTTTGACAGCCAGATGTCTGGGAAAAACCGGAAAAGATATTTATCCTCTGGCCTGTTCCCTGGAATTTCTGCATTCTGCCACTCTTATTCATGATGACATCCTGGATAACTCAGATGTCAGGCGGGGCAGGGAATCAGTTCACCGGGTGTTCGGAATAAAGCGGGCGGTACTGGCCGGGGACGCCCTGCTGGCCCTGGCCAATATGATTGTGGCCAGGTATGATGTTCCGGCCATGAATTATTGTGTGGCTGAGGCCATTTTGAATACCGCATCCGGAGAGGTACAGGAAATTGATAATTCCAGGAATCCGGCAATGGATAAACAGGTATACCTGGAAATCGTCAGAGGAAAGACCGCCTTTCTGATCCAGGCGGCATGTTCCTGCGGGGCAATGGCTGTGGGGGCAAAAAAGGACCTGCTGGATCAGGCTTCATCCTTCGGGCTCAACCTGGGCATCGCCTTTCAGCTGGTGGATGACGCCCTGGATTACGCGGCTGAAGCCGGTCTTCTGGGCAAGCCCCAGGGAAACGATCTCAGGGAAGGCAAAATTACCCTTCCTCTGATTCTTTTTTTAGAATCACTTTCGGACCGGGAAAGACAGGATCTGCTGGAGGGAATTTCCGGAGATGCCCTGAGCGAGGAGAGGGTTCAGGATATAATTCAAAGCATCCAGGATAAGGGACTTGACCAGCAGGTCAGACAGGAAGCTGAAGTTTATCTTAAGAAATCCCTGGATTCACTCCTTAATTTTCCCGAATCTCAGGAGAAGAAAATAATGCAGGAAATGGTGGAGCTGGTTAAAACCAGGAAATTTTGAAATGAAAACTAAATTACATCACGAGATAATTAAACCTCTCAGGGAATGTCTGAACCTTGTTTTCCCGCCGGTCATGCCCCTTCTTATCCGGGAGGCGGCCAAACAAAAACCAGATTTTGAAGAGCTGACCAGGCTGATATCCATTGATCCCGGCCTGACCGTAACGGTATTATCTCTGGCTAATTCGTCCTACTACAGTCTTAGTCAGAAAGTTACAGATATCAAAAGAGCCATTGTTGTTCTGGGAAGCGCTGAAATACTCAAGCTGGCTATTTCTGTTACCTTTAAAGAAAGTATCTCTCAAAAGATGAGCAGATGCAGGCATGTTGAGTTTAAAAACTGGTCAGTCATGCTCTGGAGTGCTTTAGCCAGCGAAAAAATTGCTCAGCAAGTATGTCCGGAACACGCTGATTCGGTTTATCTGTGCGCACTGGTCAAGGATTTATCCCTTTTTCTTTTATGCTGCTCTGATGATCCCAGGCTTAAAAAGTATGAATGGCTTTGCAGCACAGACAACAAGCCGGTTTTATGTCTGAGACAGGATCAGCTCCAACAGGAAGAAGCCGCCTGGGGTGTGGATCATTCCACTCTGACTACCGAGCTTCTGGCATACTGGGGTTTTCCTGAGCACGACTGTGCAATGGTTGCCGGTCATCATGACCTGGACACTATTGAAGAATATGAGGCTGCCAGGCAGGTTCTTATCTTCGCAACCTACTGGTCTGAAGTGGAGATGAGCGAACAGGGTATTTCCCAGTTGTTTAAAGTCAGAACCATGGCCAAGACCATTCTTGGTCTGGAGCATGAGGAATTTGAACAGATCAGGACTGAGGTGTCTGAGCGTTTCAATACCATGTGCCAGAAGCTTGGCATTTCGCCCCGGCAAGATCATGTAGCTTATCACGAATTCCGGGTTTCCAAGATTCAGGATCTGTATTTTGCAGCCCAGGAACTGCAGGATGTTCAGGGCGATCTGCAAGAGGTGGCCAAAATCATTGCCAAGCACATGCACTGGCTGTGGGGGCTGAATAACTTTGAAATCAGCCTGCTTTCTCCGCTTACTCATGAATACAATCTCTTTACCAGAACTTCAGATAAAAGAATAATTGTACAAACTTCTTCCGATCAAAAGCCCGGCAAAAAACCCGGTGCAGGGATTGTGTTTTATCTGGGAGAAAGCGGAAGCATCAGGGTTAATCAAAGTGTAAATGAGGATACACTGGCTGAAATCGACCTGTATACAAATTTCCTGACTAAAAATTTTGACGGATATTATTGCAGGACGCTGAATACTACATCCAAGGCCAGGATAATGGATTTTATTCCCCAGGCTGTGGCCAGGATTTCTCACGAGGGCAAAATAATCCAGGTTAACAGAAGATTTTCAGATATTTTTCATCTTCAGCCGGATTACACAGGAAAATATTACTGGTCTCTGGTAAAAAATCTGGTGCATATTGAACAGGATGCTGCCTGGGATCATTTTTTAAGCTCCAGCAGCCCGAAATTCAGCAAGCTTTACTGTCCCCTGGAACCTCTCATGGAAACAAGCGATGCCCACTGCTGGCATCTGACCGCGCACAGAGTGGTTATGGACGGAGTAACCCAGATACTGGTCATGCTGGAAGACGTTACCGAGATATCCACCCTGGAACAAGATATTATCAGACAGGGAGAGTATCTGCGCGGTATTATCAGCGCCATGCAGGACATTGTATTTACAGTGGATCAAACCGGCACAATTCTTTTTGTGTCCCCGGCCTATAAACACGCCCTCCTGGGAAAGAATTTTTTTCAGGTGGCCACACCCTCTTCTGTCCTGACTACCTCCTGGGGGCCTGAAACGCTGGCCAAGGGGGGGATTCCCGTGGAAGTAAATCTGAATATCGGTACTTCCAGTAAGGCGGTGGAACTGGTCTTTAACCTCCTGAGTGATACCCCGTCTCCTGAATACCTTATAGTGGGCAGGGATTTGACCACCATCAGAAGGATGGAGGAAAAAATCAAGAAGCAGGCGACCTTTGATCATCTGACCAGGGTTTTCAACAGATACCAGTTCGCGCTTTTTCTGGAAAGGGAGTCTCAGAGAAGTCTTAGAAACGGCAGCGGACTTGGCCTTATTTTCTTTGATCTGGACAGGTTTAAAGAGTTCAATGACCGGTTTGGACATCAACAAGGTGATGAGGCCCTGAAGACCTTCGGCAGACTTCTCATCAGCAATTCCAGAAAAGGCATGGACTATCCCTGCCGGTATGGCGGCGATGAGTTTGTGCTTCTGGTTACTGCAACAGATAAGCGGAAAATGGAGAGTCTGGTTAAAAGATTGCTGGAATCCTTTAAAAAAGAATTCGATTCCAGACTGAACTTAAGCATCGGCATGGCTATTATGCTTGCAGGAGAAGATAAGGACAGTTTTCTGTCCAGAGCGGACAAGGCAGTGTTTGAAGCCAAAAATATCCCGGGAAATATTTATGTCTGGGCGAAAAATAATTAGGAGCTTTTAAAATTATGCTGGCCAAACTAGAACTGAGTTTATTGCCCAGGGTGGAAGACGTCCAGGGAAGAAAAGTTGCCGGAAAGATCAGAAAAGAGCTGGATATTCCGGTAGAGGATGTCAGGATCATCAGCTGCTACACCATATCAGGCATAACAGGCAGACAGCAGCAGGAGATAATCGCCAGGGAGGTGCTGTTCGACCCTGTTCTGCATGTCCCATCTTATTCACCGCAGGCAGACGCATTTGACTGGATTATTGAGGTGGGATTCAGACCCGGGGTCACGGATAATGAAGGCAGAACAGCCACCCAGACTCTGCAAACGGTTCTGGGGCTAAAAGACGAAAAGGTCCGGGTATATACCAGCAGGCAGTTTCTTATTTCAGGCACTCTGAACAGGGCACAGATTGAGCATATCGCCAGAGATCTCCTGGCCAATGAGCTGATTCACAGGTTTCAGATAAAAAGCAGATCTGAATGGGACGACAGTCCGGGGTTTGAGCTGGTGGAACCCAGGGTTACCGGCAAGTCCAGCGACCAGGTGGAAACCATTATTCTGGAAGATCTCAGTGATGAACAGCTGCTGAGTTTGAGCAGGGAAAAGGTCCTGGCCCTGAGCATGGAGGAGATGCGCACCATCAGAAACTATTATCAGGATCCAGAGGTGGAAGCCAGTCGTAAAGAGCTGGGTCTGCCTGCCCAGCCAACAGATGTGGAGCTGGAATGTCTGGCTCAGACCTGGTCTGAACATTGTAAGCATAAGATTTTTAATGCCAGAATTGATTATCAAAACAGGGAAACCGGAAATAACCGGGTAATAGACAGCCTGTTCAGTACCTGTATAGCCGGAAGCACCACGGATATCCGCAGGCAAAAAGGCAAAGATGATTTCTGCCGCTCGGTATTCAAGGATAACGCCGGAGTAATCGGATTTGACAAGGATATTGACGTATGCATCAAGGTGGAAACTCATAACAGCCCGTCAGCCCTGGATCCGTACGGCGGCGCTTTGACCGGGATAGTCGGAGTCAACCGCGATCCCATGGGTACGGGGCTTGGAGCCAATCTTTTATGCAATACCGACGTGTTCTGTTTTGCCTCGCCGTTTTATGATCAGCCCCTCCCCCCCAGACTCCTGCATCCCCGGCGGGTAATGGAAGGAGTAAGGGAAGGAGTTGAACACGGAGGTAATAAATCCGGAATACCCACCGTGAACGGGGCTGTGGTGTTCGAAGAAAGGTATCTGGGAAAACCCCTGGTTTTTTGCGGAACCATCGGGACCATGCCGGCCTCGATTCACGGCCGCCCAGGTCATGAAAAAAAAGCCCTGCCCGGAGACCTCATTGTTATGACCGGGGGACGGATCGGCAAGGACGGAATACACGGAGCCACATTTTCCTCTGAAGAACTGCATGAAGGTTCACCTGCTACCGCGGTTCAGATTGGAGATCCCATTACTCAGCGCAAGATGTATGATTTTATCATGCGAGCGAGGGATTTGGGCCTGTACAACGCTATTACTGATAACGGTGCCGGAGGCTTGTCTTCCTCTGTGGGGGAAATGGCTGAAGACAGTGGGGGATGCAGCCTGGACCTCAGCCTGGCGCCTCTTAAATACGACGGTCTGAAACCCTGGGAGATACTGCTTTCTGAAGCTCAGGAACGTATGACCCTGGCTGTGCCCCGGGAGAAAATCGATTATTTTCTTGACCTGGCCCGGGAAATGGACGTTGAGGCCGCGGTATTGGGTGAATTTGCCCGGGACGGCATGTTCAGGGTATTTTATCAGAAAAAACCGGTGGCCTGTCTGGATATGGATTTTCTGCATAACGGTTTGTCTCAGATGAGGCTGGAAGCGGTTTGGGAACGGCCGGAACTTGATTCTGAAGATAATATTTCCGCGTCTCAGTCCGGCTGCGACGCCCTGCTGTTAAAGACCATGCTTTCCCGGCTTAATGTCTGTTCCAGGGAATATATTATAAGGCAGTACGATCACGAGGTGCAGGGGGGAAGCGTGATTAAGCCCCTGGTGGGAGTCAAGAGCGACGGTCCTGCAGATGCGGCGGTGGTCAGGCCTGATTTGGAAAAGGACAGAGGGCTGGTGATTTCTAACGGAATCTGTCCTAAATTCAGCGATTACGACGCCTACTGGATGATGGCCAATGCCATTGATGAGGCTGTCCGCAATAATGTGGCTGTGGGAGGAGACATATCTCACATGGCCGGGGTGGATAATTTCTGCTGGTGCGACCCAGTGGTTTCCTCCAAGAATCCTGACGGCCGTTACAAACTGGCACAGCTGGTCCGGGCCAATGAAGCTCTGGCGCACTTTTGCCGTGCTTTTGGAGTGCCGTGTATTTCCGGCAAGGATTCAATGAAAAACGACTACGTGTTCGGAGATACCAGGATATCTATTCCTCCTACGGTGCTTTACTCGGTAATAAGCGTGATTCAGGACGTTAAAAACTGCGTGACTTCTGATTTTAAGCTGCCTGAAGAAGATATATATATCCTGGGTCTTACCGCCAGGGAGCTTGCCGGCAGTGAATATTACAGCCAGCTGGGAATAAGGGCCGGAACAGTTCCCCAGGTGGATGCTGTTTCGGCGAGACAGAGATACCAGATGCTCAACCAGGCAATTAACAAAGGGCTGGTATCGGCATGCCATGATTTATCCGACGGAGGCCTGGGTGTGGCCCTTGCTGAGATGGCCATTGCCGGGAGAATAGGCGCGGTTGTGGATATGGATGATATACCGGTTGCCGGACAAAGCATGTCCTGGTCTGAAATACTGTACAGTGAATCTGCCAGTCGCTTTCTGGTAACCACAAGACCACAATGCAGGGATCAGTTTGAAAATATTTTTAAAGGCACTCATGCGGTCCGCATAGGCAGGACTACTGCTGTAAACGAGGTCAGGCTGCAGGCTCGGGGCAGTACTCTGCTGGCAGCTGATGTGGATGAACTGGCCAGGGCCTGGATGAAGACCCTGGACTGGTGATCCGGACCGTGGCCACGGTACATAATTGTCGTCTTTTTTAGAAAAATATACTTGTTATTCTGTTCACTACTATGTTAGCCAAAGAAAAAACAGGATGGGAGGAATTTTTTCAGCAATTTAAACTATATTGGAGGTCTCTATGGGTCAGGTCAAATTCGACGCGAAGAACAAGGCTATCAGCATTCCCCAGTGGCTGGTGTTCAGCAAAAAGATCCCTTTGTCCCAGATAAGGGAAAAAACTGAGAAGATTGATTCAACAGACGGATCAACAATCTATAACCTGACTTTGACCGGAGATTTTGGACAGCAGGAAATCAGTTTTGACGACTATGAAAGTTATGCCACTTTCATTTACGAGTATCAGAAGGCAATGCTTTCAGCCTGATTTTCCAGGGATAGCGATTTTTTTTAGTTGGTTTCCTCCGGAAGATATTTCTTTCAGGATGCTGAAACTGACGGCTTCCGGAAGAAAACAAGTCAGCCAAGCATTAGAATATTGAGCTCTATTCGGGCGAGGGCTTCCAGTTCTTCGCCCAGGCCTGCGGCTTCGGGCAGATTTGCCCCCCAGCAGGTAAGGCCGTGTCCTTTCATAAGGATACATTTGCTTTGTTTTGCTTTTAAGCCCACAGCTTCTGCCAGTTCTAATGTCCCCGGCTTGTGCCCCGGCACGCTGGAAAGCTGTGATTTTATGGTTCCGGCTTCAAACAGGTCCACGTTTTCCAGTATTCGATCTCCCCTTAATCTTTCCAGGGAAAGGATGCTTACAGGATGAGTATGGGCTATAGCATTGGCTTCAGGCTGGTTTCTGTATATTTCCAGATGCATGCCGGACTCCGTGGACGGCTTTCCCTGTCCGGAGATGATTTCCCCGGTTTTGAGCTCCAGGACGCATAAATCATCGGTGGTCAGCAGCCCTTTTGCGCTGCCTGATTTTGTTATCAGGACATGGTCTTCCTTTCTGATGCTCAGGTTGCCGTTAAGGCCGCTCAGCAGTCCTCTGGCGCAGGCTTGAACGGAGCAGTTTATCAATGTTTTTACCTGCTCCCTGGAAAAGTACCGGTAAACATCATGTTCTACGCCTTTGCGCTTAACCAGCAAAGGCTTGATATCAACCACAGCTGTCCTGTCCAGGACTTCCAGAGGATGTACAACCAGGTCATCGCCTTCCCTGCTGATGATTTTTACCTGATGAAGTCCCACGGGATTGGGCCGGTTGGGGCTCCTGGTGGCGAACACTCCGCGAAGTGGATTGTTTGGATCGTTTCTGGGCCTGCACTGCAAAGTGTCCCGGTCAGCTCTGTCCAAAAAGGTAAGGATCAGAATGTCCTGTCCCGGTTCCAGGCCCATAAGTCCTTTGGCAAAAACGGGATCCATATGAATCCTGGCCGGCGGACAGGTTTCGTCTCCCTGAAAAGGGCAGTCTTTAAGCTTTGTAAATGACGATTCCACATATCCGATGGGCTGCAAAGCAAGATCGTTTTTTTTCATGTAATAATCGCTCGTAAAAGGTGTTGTATATTATGGCTATGGAAGACGTTCAGGATCTCGTTCCAGGGCTGATTTTAGCCGGGGACGTAGTTACCCCTAATGGAAGACTTCTTCTGCCCCGGGGTATTGTTCTTGCTGAAAAACATATTTCATATCTCAAAAAATGGGGGATTGCCAGAGTCAATATTCTGGAAAAGAAAGGTTCCCAGTCCCAGGGCGATGAAATAAAAAAAATCATCACCGAAGAAATTGAAGGTTTTTTATCTCCTGTATACTCCCGCAACGATTTTCAGCACCCCGTGGTCAGGCTGGTGTACCACCTGGGGGTGGAACGCCTGGTGAACAAGGCTCTGGCAGGATGGTCTCCTCCCAGAAAAGAGGCCAGCATGCCCGTCAATGTCGGCAGATTCAGGGATGAATTTTCTTCCGGCCGGCATAGCCTTGAAGACCTGGTGAAACATGAAGTGCAGCTCTCCTCCTTCCCTGATATTTATTTTAAAGTTAACGAGGCCATCAATTCATCCAGAAGCAACGCTGATTATCTGGCCCGAATAATAAGTAATGACGTAAGTCTGTGCGCCAAACTACTGAGGCTGGTCAACAGCCCGTTTTACGGGATGACCTCCCGGGTGGATTCGGTGTCCAGGGCCATTGCCCTGCTGGGTGAGGACGAATTGTCCACCCTGGCCATGGGTATCTCAGCCATCAGCGCTTTCAAGGATATTCCCGAAGAACTCATCGACATGAAATCTTTCTGGACTCATTCAGTGGCTGTGGGGATTCTATCCAAACGCCTGGCCCGGGGGCTGCCGGATGTCTTCCCGGAAAGACTGTTTGTGGGCGGACTTCTTCATGATATGGGCAAGTTGATTATCTTTAAAAAGCTTGCAGCTGCGTCAGCAGAGGTCATAACTGATTCGCAGACTCATCTTTTGCCTTTATTTGAGTCTGAAAGAGATATCCTGGGCTTTGATCATTCGCAGGCAGGCGCGCTTGTTGCGCAGGGATGGCGCCTTCCCGGATTTTTGCAGGAGCAGATAGGCGGACATCATGAAAGCGGGGAAATGCAGTCCAAAGAGGCAGCCATAACCCATCTGGCGGACTTTCTGGCAATCGGCATGGTTTTTTCCGACAAAGGTTCCATTATCCTGCCTCCCCTTAATCAGTCCGCTGTAGAGATGATAGATTTAAAACCGGAAAAAATTATGGACATTCTGGATGACGTGGACAGGGAATTCAGTGAGATAGTAAGTATATTTTTTGGATGAACAAAAAATCCTGTGTGCGCGGCATAGACCTTTACCGCGCACACAGGATTTTTTCTGTTAACCCGGGTACAGCCCGGAACGTTTTTGAATGAAAATTAATGGCTGCTCAGGCGTCTGGTGCGTTTTTTGAGGCTGTGTATTTTCTTGCGCAGGGCCTGGCGCATATTTTTGTCTGACTTGGGCAATTCCAGTTTTTTAGCCTGCAAATCCTTGATTTTCAGCTTGAGATTTTTGATCTGTTCCTGATAGGCCTTGTCGCTTGAACCTTCCTCTTCAGTGATTCCCATAACATCTTTTATAGCTGACAGAAGGGATTCCTTGTCCATTCCTGAGGCCCCGGTTATCTGGGGAATCTGATCAATAACCAGCTGACGGAGTTCCTTGGCGGTCATTTTGTCCAAAGGTTTTTTTAGTTCGAGCTTTTTTTCCTGATCCATTAATAAATCCTCCTTGGATAATTATTTTGTATTTTTACAGTTATGGTTATGGGCGGTCTTATGAGGCCGGGCCTCACTGAAATACTTGACATAGTTCTGGTAACACCTGGCAACAGGCGAGTCATGGTGCATAAGTTCCGTTAATTTCCCAAGGTTCCGGGGTTTTTTTTCAGGAACCCGGATTCTGGGAACTTTTACCAGATCCTCGTCCAATGGGGTTCTGCCCTTTAACAATTCAACCCGTACTTTGTCAAAAAATGTTGATCCGCAAAAAGAATTGACCATCTCCAGGATCTGGTCAGCCAGAAACGAAAATTCCTGAATCACAATACTGTCCTCGGCACCAAGGATCAGGGTGGATTTCTGTCTGCCCAGAGGCCTGATCAGATCTGCTGTTTCCGGGCCGACAATCTTTTCCCAGTTTTGACAGATGCCGTTAAACAGATATCTGCTTCCATCAGGATCCAGACGGGTCAGCCAGTCACTCATGGATTTTTCTACAGGCTTCATGCACATATGTTTAAATCAGGCCGGATAATCTGACAAGCTGTTTTATTGGCCCGGAACAGACAGCTTGCTTTTGATTTGATCACGCAGTGAGGATTTGCCTGTCACATAGACCAGCTGTGTTTGACATTTCAGGCTCATAAACATAATTTGCAGGTTTATTTTTTCAAATATAATCCTAACAGGAGGACGTCATGTTTCTTGAACTGGAACCACAACTTGACTATAAAATTGCTGATCTTTCACAGGCACAATGGGGCCTTATGGAAATGCAGCTTTCTGAAAATGAAATGCCCGGGCTGATGGCTCTTCAGGAAGAGTATGCCGATGAAATGCCTTTGAAGGGGCTTAAAATAATGGGCAGTCTGCACATGACCATCCAGACCGCCATGCTGATTCAGACCCTGCATAAGCTGGGAGCTGACCTTCGCTGGGCTTCCTGCAATATCTTTTCCACCCAGGACCATTCCGCAGCTGCGGTGGTCAAGGCCGGGCTGGCCAAGGTGTTCGCCTGGAAGGGTGAAACCCTGGAAGAATACTGGTGGTGCACAGAACAGGCCCTGACCTGGCCCGATGGATCAGGCCCGGACCTTATTGTGGATGACGGTGGAGACGCTACCCTTATGGTTCATCAGGGAGCCAGGGTGGAGAAAGATCCCTCTATTCTGGATGAGAAGGTGGATAATAAAGAATTTGCAATAGTCATGGAGCGCCTGAAAGAAAGTCAGAAGAAAAACCCTGAAAAATGGACCAAAATCGCCCAAAACCTTAGAGGCGTTTCCGAGGAGACAACTACAGGGGTACACAGGCTGTATCAGATGGAGAAAAAAGGTGAACTCTTATTTCCGGCTATAAACGTCAATGATTCAGTGACCAAGTCCAAGTTTGATAATCTTTACGGCTGCCGGGAATCCCTTGCCGACGGCATCAAGAGAGCCACTGATGTCATGGTGGCCGGGAAAGTGGTGGTGGTTTGCGGATATGGTGATGTGGGCAAGGGCTGCGCCCAGTCCATGCGCGGTTTCGGTGCCAGGGTCATTGTAACGGAAATTGATCCCATATGCGCGCTGCAGGCCGCCATGGAGGGTTATGAGGTAACCACCATGGACAAGGCCGTATCCCAAGGGGACATCTTTATTACTGCCACCGGGTGTTGCGATGTTATCCGGGGCGAGCACATGGAAAAAATGAAAGATGAAGCCATTATCTGCAACATAGGTCATTTTGATTCAGAGATTGAAATGTCTTATCTGGAGAATAATCCCGAGAATAAAAGGCTGGTTGTCAAACCCCAGGTGGATAAATGGACATTAAAGTCCGGTCGGTCAATCATTGTCCTGGCGGAAGGCAGGCTGGTCAATCTGGGATGCGCCACAGGACATCCCAGTTTTGTCATGAGCAACAGCTTTACCAACCAGGTTCTGGCTCAGATTGATCTGGCCAAGAATGATTATGATTGCAAGGTCCGGGTGCTGTCCAAAAAACTGGATGAAGAAGTGGCCAGGCTGCATCTGGGCAGACTGAGTGTAAAGCTGGATAAATTAACCCCGGAGCAGGCAGCTTATCTGGGAGTTCCGGTGGAAGGACCGTTCAAGCCCGAGTATTACAGATATTAACAACTGGTTTCTGAAATTGAGTTAGAACAAACGGGCAAACTCCCTGTTTTCGGGAAGAAAATCGACAGTTTCAGCATCCGGAAAAAAGACTTTCCGGATGCTGAAACTAAATAAATATAGCTGCCTCCATTTCATCCAGTTCTTTTTTCTGATCCCTGTCCAGAATTTCCCGGGCCTTGAAATATGGAGTCCGGGGTTCCAGGTGCAGCTCAAAAGTATTGGTGAAATGATCTTCAAAAAGTTCTCTGATCTTGGGACTGGTAGATCCCAGATAAATGATGTTTTTTGAGGTGTCCCAGACTACATCAAACACCGCCGGAACCGGCAGCGTCCTGGCAAAGAGCTTCAAGCGGACATTTTCCTTGATGTCCTTTTTCTGGTCTCTGGAGATGAATTTCTGGCCTTTTTGTTCAAGCTCGCTTTTGGCCTGTTCAAGTGCCAGGCGAAAATGTTTTTTCATTACAGCCGGGGCAATGCGTCTGGTATCCAGGCGCAGGGCAAAGGCCATGTAATGGGCTTTGTGGGGTGAGCCGAGCGACCAGGTATTATCCAGCATATCATCAAAGGAAGTCCATCCGAAACTTCTTTCATCAGCGCTTTGATCAATATCCTTGAATTTATGTTTTTTAAGGCGATCCGGGATTTCCGACCAGAAATCATCCTCGATATCCTGAACCACTTTGTAGCGGGTAAGGCTTATGCTTGAACTTAGTATACCCATGGGGTATCCTCCTTATTTGGTTTGTAAATGCTGATTTTGCCCTTTATGGACCAGTTTGGCAATATCTTTGAAGACAGTACCTGATTTATACCCCCGGATGCCAATCCTGCCGGCAAAGACCCTTTAGCAAAAATATCTAAATATGAGGACAATACATGTCATCCAGGTTATGTATTCATGGTCATTTTTATCAGCCTCCGCGTTTTGATCCCTGGCTGGAAGAGGTTTTGCCCGAGGCCAGCGCGGCCCCTTTTTCCAACTGGAATGAAAGAATAACCCGGGAATCCTATCTGCCTCTGGCCTATGCCAGAAGAAAAGACAGTCAGGGATACATCTTTAACATCATAAACTGTTACGAATATATAAGTTTCAATTTTGGACCGACCATCCTGGGGTGGATGGAGAAGCACAGTCCGGATACTTATGAACGGATCCTGGAAGGAGACCGCAAAAGCCTGCGCAGGCTTGGCAGCGGAAATGCCATGGCTCAGGTTTATCACCACGCAATTATGCCTCTTTCCACGGATCATGACCGGGATATTGAGATTAACTGGTCTGTTCTGGATTTTGTGCACAGGTACGGACGCAAGCCTGAAGGAATGTGGCTGGCAGAGACGGCTGTGTGTACTGATACTCTGGAGGCCCTGGCCCGGGCAGGCATAAGTTTTACAGTACTGGCCCCGCGTCAGGCTGAAGCCGTGCGCCCCCTGGATGGTGAAAGGTGGCAGCAGGTTGATGAGCAGAATCTGGCTAAAGACCGCCCATATCAGGTGAGTCTTCCCTCAGGCCGGAAAATAGCGGTTTTTTTCTATGACGGGCCCCTGTCTCAGGCAGTAGCTTTTGAACGTCTTTTAGGCGACGGCAGCATATTCTGGAACAGGCTTCTGGCTGGAAAGAATTCGGGTCTGCTGAACCTGGCCACAGACGGCGAATCCTACGGCCACCATTTTAAATTCGGAGAAATGGCCCTGGCTTACGTGCTGGAACAGGCCACGGAAATAAACAGTCCTTTAAAGCTTACCAACTACGCCTCCCATCTCAAGGAAAATCCTCCCCAGGATGAGGTCCTTGTCAGGGAAAAAACATCCTGGAGCTGTATCCACGGGGTTGAAAGATGGCAGGACGACTGCGGCTGCACAGATGGAGGCCATCCGGGGTGGCGGCAGACATGGCGCAGGCCTCTGCGCCGTGCCCTTAATCTGCTGAAATATTATATTGAAGAGCATTACCGGGTTAAGGCCGGGGATTATTTTAAAAACGGGCATCAGGCCCTTCTGGATTATGGACGCTGTCTTTGCGGCAGCGTGGACACAGAAGAGTTTCTGGTTCTTCATCAGAAAAGTAAGCTCAGCGCTTCAGAAAAGATACAGGCCATGAAACTGGTGGAGATGCAGCGCATGGGGCTGGCCAGTTTTGCCAGCTGCGCCTGGTTTTTTGATGATATTTCCCGGATCGAACCCCTGAACAGCCTGAGTTACGCCTTAAAAGGCATGGAAGCACTTCGTGAACTTGGAGGCCCTGATGTGGAGGCTGAGTTTCTGGATCTCCTGGAAGATGCCTATTCCAATGAACCGGAAGCAGGTGACGGAAGAAAGATATGGACCGCACTGGTACATCCCAGAAAAATAGGACCCGGACACATGGCCGGCATCAGTCTGGGACTGGAAAAGCTGAATGCCCCGGTTTCTTTTCCCGGGCTGGAGTTTGAACTCAAAAAAAGGGGCAGACAGCTGAATCTTGATTATACATGGACAAGAACCGGAGAAAAAGGCCGGCAGGCTTTTCATGATGCAGTTAAGGCCGGGTTTCAAGGTGTTGTCAAGGCAGGCAGTGAAGATAAAACCCTGTTCTGCCCGGACACCCTGGACAAAAGGCTTAAAGATTATATCCTTTCCTGGCGGGACGCGAAACATGAAGATATTTTATGGCGGGACATTCTGTGCCGGACAGCGTCTTTACAGGATAATTTGACAAAACCCTTTGAAGACGGACAAAAAAGCCTTCAGGCCGGTCTGGGTGTTCTTTCTTTCGGGGTTATTTTTAACTATCTGGAATCAGAAAAGATATGCGCGGATTTTGAAAAATTCTGGAAGGATATTCTGAAAAACAACGCATACTTCAGAGATATCCTGGCCAATAAAGTTGCCGGACGGTTAGACGTTTTAACAGACGGATCTGATCCGGACTGGCATAGAGCCGCGTGTCTGGCTTTAAAAGCTCACGCAGCAGGGGTTTATCCTGATCTGTTTCGTGTCCAGAACAGGCTTTGTCTGTCGGGTCTGGAAAATCCGCCTGCAGAGGTATATGCAGTATTTTTTTTAAAACTCAATTGTTCTTAACAGCATTAGAAAACCGGATTGGGTCCAGGATAAAAAAAACACGGTGAACATCTGCATAAACCAGTGATTGAATGAATTGTATTTAACACCAACCGCCTTACAGGCAAAGGATAAGAGAAATAAAATGATAAACTGCCAGGATATCTGGAACAGGCTGGACCAGATCAGGACAGCCAAACCACTGATACTGAATATTACCAACATCGTAGTTACCAATATCACCGCTAATATGCTCCTGGCCCTGGGCGCTTCACCAGCCATGGCCGTGTCCGAGGATGAGATTGAAGAACTGGTGTCCCTTTCCAGCGCCCTGGTTCTGAATATGGGAACTCCGTCCACACCGCAGATAAGAACCATGAATCTGGCAGCCACCAGAGCCAGGGAGCTTGAGGTTCCGGTGGTGCTGGACCCGGTGGGAGCAGGCGCCAGCAGAATAAGAACAAGGACTCCACTTGAGTTTTTGGACAAAGGACTGATCAGTATTCTCCGGGGCAACGCTTCCGAGATCATGGCCCTGGGAGGCGCGGCAGGCAAGCCCAGAGGAGTGGACAGCGTGCACGGCTCTGACCAGGCGGTTGAAGCCGCATCTGATCTGTCAAACAAGTACGGGTGTGTTGTCTGTGTCAGCGGAGAAGAGGATTTCATTGTTTCCGGAAAACAGACAGGCAGGGCAGCAAATGGCCATCCCATGATGACTCTGGTTACCGGCATGGGTTGTTCCAGCACCTGCCTGGTGGCTGCTTTTTCAGCGGTGGAAAAGGATTATTTCAAGGCTTCGCTGATGGGTATGGGGGTAATGGGGCTTTGCGGAGAGGAGGCAGCCAGGCAGGCCAAAGGGCCGGGCAGTCTGGAAACCGCCTTTCTGGATACGCTCTATAATCTGGACATCCAAAGCCTTCAAGGCATAAGGATAGATATCAATCTTCTATAAAAAGTTTTCGTGAATACTTATAAAATATCCGGAGAAATCATGAAAAATCTATATGTCGGCGTCTGTCAGACGCCGGTTTTACAAAGAACAAAAGATATTTATCCATGGCTGGACAAGATTTCAGCAGAACACGGCAAATGTTTATGGGTCTTTCCTGAATTGCTTCTGGGCGGTTTTGATTATGAGCATAAAGACAAATGGGTGGAAGAAAGCCTTGAGCTGGGAAAAGTAATGACTTCTTTTGCAGGCGAGAGCGGCAACATCCTGGCCGCAACTCTCTGGCGGAAGAAAGACGGAAAATATTTTAATACCTTTTACCTTTTTACTCCAGACCAGGGCATGCTTGAAATATACAGCAAGACTCATCTTTTTTTGCCGGGAAAAGAAAATGAGCATTTTTCAGCCGGCGAAAAAACACCGGCAAAATTCAGCTGGGAAGAAATCAGTTTTGGATTCGGGATCTGCCATGACCTGCGTTATCCGGAGATTTTTCTGTATCAGCACAGGCATGAGCCTGATATTTTTATAATCAACGCCCAGTGGCCTCTGGCCAGAATTGAGCACTGGCTGACCCTGCTTAAGGCCAGGGCTATTGAAAACCAGTGTTACGTGCTGGCCTGTAATGGCATGGGTAATTCCGCCCTGGGCAAGCTGGCCGGACATTCCTGTCTGATAACCTCCTGGGGCAAAATTTTATTTGTCCTTAATGAGGATCAGGGGGTGAAAAAGGCAAGGCTGGATCAGGAAGTGATCAAACAGGACAGGAAAATGTTTGACAGCCGAAGGTCGCAATTTTTTGATCTAAAGTTCATTCCCGGGAACGCCTGAAACACAGGATATATCAGATCAGTTCCTCAAAAACCCCGCTTTCCCTGTTTTTTCTTACATTATCCCAATGGAAAATCCGGGCGTTCATGGCGATAAAGACTCCGGGCGGCAGGGTCTGGACTGCGGACAGGGCAAAGCCCAGGTTAAACACCGCGTCTGAATCCCTGAAGGTAAAAGGGACCATGGCTCCCACCAGAACCACGGTCTTGTGAGACAGTTCCGGACCCAGAACAGCCGCAGTCCGGGCCATGGTGTCAGTACCGTGGGTGATAAGTATCTTTTCCCGACTGCATTCAAGACATTTTGTCAAGATTTTCTGGCGGTCAAGCTCATCCATGAACAGGCTGTCCTTGAGCATGACGATTTCCAGGTCGACATCCAGGGCGCATTTCCCTGTGCTCAGGATTTCATTGACATGGGTTTTGGTCAGGACGAGTTCGCCGTCGGTCTGTCTGTATTCCTTGTCCAGAGTGCCCCCGGTAATGAAGATCTTGAGCACGGCTACATCCTGAGCCTGATTTTATCGGGGGTAAGTCTGCTTTCCAGGCGTGCCGCCACTATGCTCATGGCATAACAGCAGATAAAGTACAGAACCGCTATGGTCGTGTAGATTTCAAAGGGATAGATCATCAGGCGGTTGTTCAGGATCTGGGCCACATAGGTCAACTCCATCACCCCGATGACAAAGGCCAGGGAAGTATCCTTGAAAATGGCTATGAACTGGCCCACAATAGCCGGGATCATCTGTTTGAGTGCCTGCGGCAGGATGATATGGCGCATGGTGTGATAGTAGCTGAGCCCGGTGCTGCGGGCTGCCTCAAATTGTCCGGGGGGGATATTCTGGATGCCGCTGCGGACGATTTCGGCAATATAGGCGCCGGTAAAAACAGTTAATGCAATGGTGGCGCTCCAGAACACACTGATAAAGGCGTTGAAAAAAACCGGGATAAAAAAGTAAACCCAGAAGATGACTATGATCAAAGGGTTGCCCCGGATGAATTCAATATACATCATGCACGGGAGGCGGAGAATATTTTTCTTGGAGATGCGTCCCAGACCCACGAAGAGTCCGATGAAAAAACTGATGGATATAGCGATTACCGACATCAGTATTGAAAAGCTCAGCCCCCCCAGGCCCATGAAAGCATCGTCGGCCCTTCCTTCAGGAAAGCGCCATATAAGCAGGGTGGAGAGATTGTCCCAGATTACCTGCCAGTTCAAGGCAAAAAGGCCTTTGCCGGCCAGGTAGAGGCTGTAGATGAAAACAGCCGCAAATAAAACCTTGGACAGAAAAATCAGTGAGGCCCATGTCCAGATGGATATTTGCTTAAGAATGGTCTGGGTCCTGGTGAGTTTGAGTCCGGTTTCTTTTTTGCGGGAAAAAACGGATAAGATTCTTCTCAGGATCAGATAAGCTTTGGCCAGAGGCCAGGAAAAAAAG
>JAWOGL010000115.1:0-12861 GCA_046496945.1 Desulfonatronovibrio sp. | reverse complement strand
TCATACTTATCATATAACTCATTTCTAAACTAACTAAGACCCGTAAGCTGCTCTCTCAAACACCTTACTTGGTTCTTTCTTCTTTCTTGGCTGGCTCACTATTTAATTGTCAAGGAACATGATGTCGAACTTTTAATGTTTAGATAATCTTGAATATCTTGTCAAGCTTTTTTTATCTAAATTTCAAAATCGATAATCGTTGTAACTGAATATTTCAAAAATCAATCCCTGCTTTTCCAAGCCGGGAAAAGAGTATTTATACGCGTGTAACCTGATTGTCAACAATAAATTTACAAAAACTTCAAACGCATAAATCATTAATATATATAAGCAAAAATAACATCCATACCCGGCAGGCCAGGTATGAAGCCGTTATAAATATCAATAAATTTTTCCAAAAAACTTATCCTTCTTTGTTTACCCTGTTTGTTCAGATCAGTTGTGTCCTGACAAAACCCCGAACGGAGTTGATCAGAAAAACTTCCGGACAACTTTTCAGTTCTTCCAGATAAATTGCTCTCTCGCAAACCATCCCGGAACCTAACAAAAACTGTCTGTACGTCCCGGCCAGAAGGCCGCATCTGACCGGTGGCGTGCATAGAATATTATCTATCCTTGCTACAAGGTTGGCTGCTGCTGATTCAGTAACCTGACCCTTTTCATTCCAGAGTATCACACTGTCAGCCTCAGGACTGACCGGCAAGGCATCGTCATAAACCCGACGATGGGTTGTTTTGTAAAAAACAAATGGATCTGATGAGTTTATGGGCTTTTGGGCCGGGCTTAAATGAATCGGACCAATAATATTTTCAAGTTCAGCCCTTTCAATCCTGACCCTCCCCTTTTTATCTGTCAGCAGTCTGATCTTGCAGCATCCATAAGGCAGGTCTGCAGAATAATCTTCCAGTTTGCATTTAACGCCTTCAATATCAACATAAAAACAAAAATATGCGGCCGCGGTCTTCAGTCTTTCCAGATGAGCACCCAGCAGATGATATCCGCCTTCCGGGGTCCAGAGCATTGTTTCCAGAAGAGAAAATTCAGGATTAAGTCTGTGCAGGGATCTGGATTTAGACCTGCATTCTTCCCATTCGCTCTGAGGGGTTGAATCCCAGACAATGCCTCCGCCTGTCCCGTATTCAGCCTGGCTTTTTTCTTTATTAACCAGCACTGTCCTGATGGCCACGTTAAACTGACTTTGACGGTTGGGACCAAAATACCCGATACTTCCGGTATAGATGCGGCGAGGAGATACTTCCAGTGCGGAAATTATCTCCATAGTGGAAGACTTGGGAGCGCCGGTAATGGAGGATGGAGGGAATAAGGCTTTCATTATTGAAGGTACCCCGGCCCTTGTTGTGCATCTTACCTGGGAGGTCATCTGCCAGACCGTGGGATACTTTTCCAGGCCAAAAAGACCAGTGACCTTTACGCTTCCCGCATCTGCAATCCGGCCCATATCGTTTCGAACCATATCTGTAATCATGACATTTTCCGCCCTGTTCTTTAGGCACGATCTCAAAGCCCTGCCCTGAATCATATCCTCACAGTATGCTGGATGTCTTGATATGGTTCCTTTCATGGGCCTGGACAATAACAGGTTCTTATCAAGCTTATAGAAAAGCTCCGGCGAAAAACTGCATATTGAATACTTATGAGAATTGATAAAAGCTGCAAATGGAGGATCGTCATTGCCGGCCAGAGCATTGAAGTACAGCCAGGGATCAGTACTGAATGCCGCTCTTAGACGAAAAGTGTAATTAACCTGATAAGTTTCACCCTGTTCAATATGTTTTTTTATAATTGCCAATTTTTTCAAATATTCATCATATTTTAGTTCAGACTTCCACTTAATCTCAGGAATACCTTCGTATCCGCAGCCAATGGAACTGATCTCCTGAAAAGAATTGTACAAGCCGAACCACATCAGGGGAAAGTCATCATCTTTCACCTTTAAAGTCTGATCAAAAGCCGAACCCGCCTCATATGACATAAACCCTGCAGCATACAGATGATAACTTTTCACCAGCTCATCAATGAGGTAAAGTTCCTGGATTAATTCAGACCTGGAAAAAACTTCGACAACTTTAACAGGATTTTCAAACAACAACCATTTGCCTGACGGCTGAATTCGTAAAAGTACACTGTTTTCCGGCAAAACATCGATATTTTGTTCTGAAGGTTTCTTCTTCATGCGATGAAATGATTACTGGATTCAATTAAGAAAAATTATTCCCAGATTAAGGTAAGCTGCGAAAAGTACCCAAAACGCATACGGCACAAATAAAATTGAGGAGGTTTTACTTACAGGATAGGCATAATAGACAAAGCCGCAGACAAGTGACAATAAAACAATGATATCAACAAAGGCAGGCCCCGGTTTTTGCAGGCCGAAAAAAAGCCAGGACCAGAGGGCATTGGCCAGCAGCTGACCACCCCAGCAAAGCAGGGCCGGATGCTTGGGGAGTTCCGTCTTTTTCCAGACCAGCCAGCCGGCAATGACTATCATTATATAAAGGGTGATCCAGACAGGCGAAAATAACCATCCAGGGGGTGTAAGAGCCGGCTTTGCAAGCTCATCATACCAGGGACCCGGCCTGAAAAAAGCACCGAACATGGATGTTATAAGTACCAGCATCAAAAAAACAGCAAAAGAACGCATAATTCTTCTCCAAACAACAAAACCCGACAACCGTCAGCTGCCGGGTTTTAAATGAATCAAATCAGTACAGCCAGCTTATTTGTTGAGTTGGCCTTTGAGAGCGGCTATTCTCTGATCCAGGGGAGGATGGCTCATAAACAGGTCTTTCCAGCTGAAACTCTGGGTTTTTCCATTGATTCCAAAGGAGGCCATCTGATCAGGCAAGGGTTCCTGAATTCCTTTCTTGAGTTTCTCCAGAGCGGAAACCATTTTTTCCTGGCCGGCCAGCCTGGCTCCTCCTGCGTCCGCTCTGAATTCACGCTGCCTGCTGAACCACATGACAATAGTGCTGGCCAGAATACCAAAGATTATCTGGGCGGCAATGGTCGAAACAAAAAAACCAATACCGTGTCCTTCTTCATTTTTAAGAATCACCCTGTCCACAAAGTGCCCTACTATCCGGGAAATAAATATTACAAACGTGTTAACCACCCCCTGAATAAGAGTAAGGGTGATCATATCGCCATTGGCAACATGACTGATTTCATGAGCCAGAACAGCCTCCACTTCATCCTGATTCATATTTCTTAACAGTCCGGTGCTGACCGCAACCAATGCCTTGTTCTTATTCATACCGGTGGCAAAGGCATTAGGAGCAGACGAATCAAAAACAGCCACTTCAGGCATGCCGATATTAACCCTGGAAGCCTGTTGTCTGACAGTTCTTACCAGCCAGCTTTCCATCTCATTTTTAGGACTGGTTATGACTTTTGCGCCGGTAAGACGCTTGGCCATCCACTTGGATATAGCCAGAGAGATGAATGATCCGCCAAAACCGAGCACAGCCGCAAAAATCAAAAGATTCTTATAATCAATGCCTACTTGCTGCTCATCCAGTATACCGCTGACTCCCAGCAGATTTAAAACCACAAATAAAACTGCCAGAATGGCAATGTTGGTAACCAGAAACAAAAAAACTCTTTTCATCTTTTATAATCCTCCGGATTTTTTAACAGAAATTAATATAAAAAACATTTATAACAGATGTTTATAACTTAACAGATTATTATCTAAAGGCCGCAGCATGTCAATATTTACCTGAACTAAACGCCGCAAAGTCTAACCAAACTTTACAAGCAGGCAGTAAAATTTTATAGAAAATTTTTTGATGACAAGTAATAAGCCTTATTCAAAGCGGGTCAACATCCAAAGCATGGAGATGAAACTTATGATAACCAGAGAAGAAGCCATTGAACTGCTTAAAAGCAACCTGACCGAAGAAAACCTTTATAAACACTCTCTGTCCACTGAAGCTGTACTCAGGGAGCTGGCTGCCAGACTGGGCAAAGACCGGGAAATATGGGGAATCACCGGCCTTTTACATGACCTTGACTACTCTCTCACTGCAGGGGATTACTCCAGACACGGAATAAAAAGTTCGGAAATGCTGCAGGGCCTTCTTCCGGATGAATCCCTGAAAGCCATACGGGTCCATGCCGCGGAAATGAATGATTCGGGCTCTCCTGAAACGGATCTGGATTTTGCGCTGCGCTGTGGAGAGACGGTCACGGGTTTGATCATGGCGGCAGGGCTTATCCGGCCGAACGGCCTGGAAGGCATGAAACCCAAAAGCCTGAAAAAGAAAATCAAGGACAAGGCCTTTGCCGCGTCTGTAAACAGAGAAACAATTAAGGAATATGAAAGACTGGGACTTGATCAGGACACATTTCTGGCCCTGTCCATAGCAGCCATGCAGTCGATCTCTCAGGAAATCGGGTTTGCTCAGACATCCTGATCCGAATAAACCTCATCCAGAATTTCTCTGCCTCCTCCTTCCAGGACTTTCCTGGCCAGATCAACGCCGATCTTTTCTGCGTCTTTGGGTTTTCCAGTCCTGGAACGGCGGATAATCGTCTGCCCTTTAACATCAGATACCAGACCCGTTGCGAATAGCCGGTTATTTTCCTGCAGGCATAGACAGGCAATGGGCACCTGGCACCCCCCTTCAAGTTCAGCCAGAAAAGCCCTCTCGCAGGTTACACAGAAACGGGTACTGGAATGATCCAGAAAACCCAGAAATTCATCCATTACCGGACTGTCTGATGCGTATTCAATGCCCAGAGAACCTTGTCCAACAGCAGGCAGAAAATAAGGAGGGACAAGTTCAGTTTCATATCTGGCCTCAAACCCGAGCCTTTTCATACCTGCCGCAGCTATAATAATTGCATCGTAAAGACCTTCCTTGAGCTTCTTGAGCCGGGTGTCCAGATTGCCACGGAGCATCTTAATCTTAAAGTCCGGCCTTAGATGCAGAATCTGGGACTGACGCCTGAGGCTGGAAGTGCCTATGGCAGCTCCTTCAGGCAAAGACGAAAGGTCCGGGTACTTTTCAGACAGAAGCAGATCATACCTGGACTCTCTTTTGGGAATTACCCCCAGCTTGAGACCGTCAGGCAGAACAGCGGGCACATCCTTCATGCTGTGTACTGCTATATGAGCTCTGCCGTCCAGGATGGCCTCTTCGATTTCCTTGACAAAAAGACCTTTCCCTCCCACCTTGGCCAAAGGTACATCCTGGATCTTGTCTCCGGTGGTTTTGATCTTTAACAGCTCTACTTCAAGACCTGGATAACGGCCCCGAAGCCTTGACCCTATGTGTTCTGCCTGCCACAGGGCCAGCTTGCTGCCCCGGGTAGCGATTATTATTTTTTTCATAAAGTTTAAACTATAAAAAATTAAATGGTTTCACAGGGAATAAACTCCGTTCTCAGCGGCAGCTGGGCCTTGAGTCCATTATCATCAACCCTGACAAAAGTTATGGAATTTGCAAAGACCGGCTTTTCCCTTTCCTGTCCAGGTTCATCAGAAAACACTGTAACATTGTAGGTTACAGACGAACTGCCCTGCCGGACGAACTGGATGCTGAATCGTAAAATGGCCCCCAGAGGAACCTGGTGGGAAAATCTGATCTCATTCATGGCTACTGTTACCAGTTTGCAGCCCCTGAATTCCTTGCTTGCGGCCAGCCAGGCAAACTCGTCCATCCATTTGAGCATAACGCCCCCGAAAAGATATCCATGGTGATTAAGATGCTCAGGCCTGACCAGGGTATAGTTGTTCATAAATAATTAGAAGTAATAACTTTTTATTAAGATTGTTCCCGGATAAAAGTAGACCGGTCAGGATACAGACCGGTCTGGACGCTTTCTGAAAAGTCAGCGCCGATATAATACTCAAAAAAATGAACAGCGGATAAGACATCTTCAAAATTGACAGGCTGCTAAATTACTTATCTCAAAGAATATCCTTTGAGAAGGCCGAAACATCCCGCCAGCATCATATCGCCTCCGGGACAAAGAAAATGAGCATCGAAACTTTCAAGCATTCCGCGCCTTGGTCCCAGAACAAAAGTCGGATTAAACTCTATATCCGCAGCTGATTCAAGGATCAGACAACCGTGGCCGTTGTCTGCAAAGACCTGCTCATTGGTCAAACGTCCCTGTCTGAAAAATTCTAACTGTTCCCACAGTTTTTGTCCATTTAAAAGACCGGTATGATGTTCCAGAATTCCATGCACCCGGCCCGCGTGCACCAGAAAGGCGATAGTATGACTGTTACCGACATTGACAATGCATACTCCCTTTTTCCTGGACAGTTCTTCTACTTCAGGAACAAACAAAGCTCCCAGCAGTGCGGCTGCTCCGGTATCCGCCACATAACCCGCGCCGATAGAATCCTTCAGGCTGATCAGCCTGGTCATCTCCTGGGGAGGATTTGAGAAAATCAATTTCTCAATATGTCCGTCACTTTGCTCCAAAAATTTTTTCCAGATCTCAAAGCGTCCCAGCCTGTTGCTGCTCTGGGGATGGAAACCATGGTCCTGGGCCGCAGCCAGTATCAGATCAGGATAATCAAGGCCGATCTGGGCAAGGTATGATTGCCAGAAACCCGGATCATAATCACATAAATAAACAGGAGCATAACCCACAGGACAGTCCGGGCTGAGATCAAGACCAATGCTCTTGACCCGATCCAGGGAGTCAGCAAGAGAATAAGCAGCTTCCGGATGTATGGCGGCCTTAAGCCCCTTATCAAGACTTTTCTTCAACACCCGGTAGAATCCGCCGCCCATATTGCGCCCATACAGATAGATGCCTTTACCGGCTGTACTTAAAACCTTTATCCTGGCTGCAACGCGCACAGCCGGAGAGGGAAGAACAAACTTGGGACAGTTTTCCAGTTCCCGATCCGGCATATAGTAAAACACATCCTGCGTTCCGCTGCCTATATCCAGGCATAGTATGTTCTGATCCGCCAATGCCAAGACAACTCCTCTGGTTACAGGTTTTTCACACAAAAAAGGCAGGTATTTACCTGCCTTTTTCAATGCGTTTTGTCCAGAGCTTATCAGTTTGTTGAAAAAATCCCCATAAGAAGACTTGGAAATTAGCCCACCTTCTTAGGATGAAGTAATTTTCAGCTGACCGTCTTCCAGGTCAACCACCACCTTTTGTCCGTCCATCAAACGTCCGGATATGATCTCTTTGGCCAGAGGCGTCTCAATATTATGCTGCAGATACCTGCGCAAAGGTCTGGCTCCGTAAACCGGGTCGTAAGCCTCCCTGGCAATAAATTTTCTGGCTTGTTTGGTAAGTTCCAGTTCTATTTTGCGGTCCATCAAACGGCCCTGAATATACCCCAGCAAAAGTTCAATAATTTTTTCAATCTCTTCAACAAGCAGAGGCTTGAACAGGACTATTTCATCTATCCTGTTCAAAAATTCCGGTCTGAAGTGTGATTTGACCGTCTTCATAACCTGATCCCTGGCATCGTCTCTTAGTTGACCTTCAGCGGAAATCCCTTCAAGCAGGAATTGTGAGCCAAGGTTGGAAGTCATGATTATCACGGTGTTTTTAAAATCAACAGTCCGGCCGTGGCTGTCGGTAAGCCGGCCGTCATCCATAATCTGGAGAAGCACATTAAAAACATCTGTGTGAGCCTTTTCCACTTCATCAAAGAGGACCACACTGTAAGGCTTGCGGCGGACGGATTCCGTAAGCTGACCGCCTTCATCGTATCCGATATATCCGGGAGGAGCACCGATAAGCCGGGCCACAGTATGTTTTTCCATATATTCGGACATGTCCAGGCGGATCATGTTTTCTTCGGTATCAAAAAGATTCCTGGCCAGTGTCTTGGTCAATTCCGTCTTTCCCACGCCGGTTGGACCAAGAAAAAGAAAGGAACCAATTGGCCGGTTGGGGTCTTTGAGCCCGGACCTGGCCCGAATTACGGCATCAGCCACAGCATCCACCGCTTCATCCTGACCTATAACCCGCTCATGCAGAATATCAGGAAGCTTCAGTAATTTTTCCCGCTCCCCCTCCATGAGTCTGGACACAGGGATGCCTGTCCACTTGGACACTATCTCGGCAATATCATCCGGTCCGACTTCTTCTTTTAAGAGAGACTTGCCCTCCGTGTGCTCGGTCAGGTCAGCTTCTTTTTCAGCCAGCTCTTTTTCCAGCTGATTGAGCTTGCCGTATCTCAGTTCAGCTGCCTTATTCAGATCATAAGCCCTTTCCGCATTTTCTATTTCATACTTGGTTTTTTCAATGGCTTCTTTGAGACTGCGCAAGGAGTTAATCGATCCTTTTTCTTTTTCCCACTGAGTTTTAAGGGCGCTCTGATTTTCTTTAAGATCGGCCAGTTCACTGCCCAGCCGTTCCAGCCTTTCCCTGGAAGCCTGGTCTTTTTCCTTTTTCAAAGCTTCCTGTTCAATTTCCAGCTGCATGATCTTCCTGTTTATCTCATCCAGCTCTGTAGGAAGAGAATCAATTTCACTCCTGATCATGGCGGCTGATTCATCAATTAAGTCTATGGCTTTATCCGGTAGGAACCTGTCGGATATATATCTGTGGGAAAGCACGGCCGCGGATACCAGAGAAGTATCGCTTATCCGTACTCCGTGATGTACTTCAAACCTTTCTTTAAGGCCGCGCAGAATTGATACAGTATCGGTAACGCTGGGCTCTTCAACCATAACCGGCTGAAACCTGCGCTCCAGAGCAGGGTCCTTTTCGATGTTTTTTCTGTATTCATCTATCGTGGTTGCGCCTATGCAGTGCAGCTCGCCTCTTGCCAGCATAGGCTTGAGCAGATTGCCCGCGTCCATGGAGCCCTCGGTTTTTCCAGCTCCCACAATGGTATGAATCTCATCTATAAAGAGAAGTATCCTGCCTTCTGACTTTTGTATCTCTTTTAATACCGCCTTGAGTCTTTCTTCAAATTCACCTCTGTATTTTGCTCCAGCTATAAGAGCTCCCATATCCAGGGCAAAAACAATCTTATCCTTCAGACCTTCCGGCACATCCTTGTTAAGTATCCGCTGGGCCAGACCCTCGGCTATGGCGGTTTTGCCCACACCTGCCTCACCTATAAGAACAGGATTGTTTTTGGTCCTCCTGGACAGGATGCGCACGCAGCGCCTTATTTCGCTGTCCCGTCCGATAACCGGATCAAGCTTGCCCTGCGCTGCTTCCTCTACCAGATCCCGGCCGTATTTTTTCAGGGCGTCATAAGTATCTTCCGGGGTTGCCGAAGTCACCCTCTGATTCCCCCTTACTTCTGTCAGGGAAGACAGTATCCTGTTCTTATCCAGTTTGAGTTCCTGCACCACCTTGCCCGCGCCTGTGGAAGGAGGCTCATCAAAAAGGGTCAAAAGGATATGTTCCACGCTTACGTATTCGTCCTGCATGCTTTTAGCCAGATCCTGGGACTTTAAAAGCAGGGAGTTGAGTCTCTGAGTTATATATATCTGACCGGCCTGGGTTCCAGGACCACTTACCCTGGGTATTTTGGACAGCTTATCGTCCAGACTCTTAATGACCGCCTCCGGACTATATCCGGCGTGTTTAATCACTTTTGAAGCCAGACCGTTTTCCTGTTCCATAAGCGCCTTGAACAGGTGTTCGGTATCGACCTGCTGGTGTCCCAGACGTAAAGCCCACTCCTGAGCCAGAGTCATGGCTTCCTGTGATTTTTGGGTAAATTTATTTAAATCCATATTATCCTCCGCATCTGATTTCTTTAAAATTCAAAGTCAGCTGAAAACTTCAAAATTCAGGGTGCATCAGGGAATATCAATCCGGCAGAATTGAAAACCCGGCATTCAGATCAAACTCCTGAGCTGAGCGATTTCTTTTTCCATATTTTCTATTCTTTCCAGTAGATCCACTATGATAGTCCCCCCAATGGTGGGCAGCTCAAAATCACGGCAAACGCGCATTAATTTTTGCACTCTAAGTATTTCTCTTTCAGGAAAATGATAATCATCGCTGGAGATTCGAACTGCCTCCACCCATCCCATTTCAACCAGCTCAGAAAGACGATAAGGACACACTCCTGTACTCTGGACAAACTGTGTCCAGTGAAGCAGGTTTGACTTTATGAGCAAACCGTCATTTTTTTTCTGAATTTCATGATTTTGCATCTATTTAGCCTCCAGGTTAACTGGCTTTTTTCTCGTTGAATTCCGGTGATACCCAGACTGTCTTTTATCAAAATTCTCTATTTATCAGTCTGTTGAATCTGTTAGGCCCGGGGATTAAATTCCGATACCCGGGACAGCTCATCCCAGATCTTTCTTTCTTCTTTTGAGGATTTATCCGGGACCTTGATCATAATCCTAACCAATTGATCCCCCCTGGCTGATCCTCTGCCCATGCCCCTGCCTCTGATCCGTAATTTCTGTCCGCTGCTTATGCCTTCAGGGATTTTCATTTCAATATCACCGTCCAGAGTGGGAACTCTGATCTTGCTGCCAAGGGCTGCTTCCCAGGGAGCCAGAGCCAGATCATATATAATATTATTGCCATCCAGCTTAAACAGAGGATGGGGCAAAATCTTAACTTTTAGATACAAATCTCCAGACGAACCAGATCCCATTCCTGCGGAACCCTGGCCGCTGAGCCTGATCTTGTTTCCGTCCTTTATTCCCGGAGGGATATTTACCTCCAGGGTTTTATCCTGAACCGTGGGTCTTCTGTCCGGCCCGATAACCTGTTCCTGCAGGGTTATGCTCTTAACCCCGCCTTTATAGGCTTCTTCCAGTGTAAGCTCCAGAGATGCTTCCGCATCCTGTCCCTTTCGCGAAAAGCCCGCGCCGGAAAAGGGATCACCCTGAAATCCCCTGGAAGATCTCTGGAAACCTCTTCCTGATGAACTGAAACCGCCGCCGAATATATTTTCAAAAAAATCACTGAAATCAAAACCAGCGCCCTGCTGATCACCCTGAAATCCATAATGAGCGCCTTCATGTCCTGGCGGGGGCTGAAAATTCTGTCCGTGCTGCCAGTCGGAACCAAAGGAGTCGTAAAGCCTTCTCTTTTCTTCATCTTTGAGAACCTCATACGCTTCGGTTACTTCCTTGAACTTATCCTCTGCCTTGGGATCATTGGGATTAAGATCAGGATGATACTTTTTAGCCATTTTTTTGTAGGCTTTGGCAATCTCTTCCTTGGATGATTTTTTATTAACTCCCAGGATTTTATAATAATCCTTGTATTCCATAGTAAAGTGATCCCCCTTTCAGTATTTATCATGCAACCAGGCACGGTGACGGGTAATATCAAAAAATGGTCAATAGTGACTCTGAGCTTAAAAACACAAGATAACCTAAAAGCCTGGAAACAAAAAGATTCAATCCGGAAAAAAAGAATTTCCGAATTGAATCTAATTAAGTCAGAATATGCCATAGTCAAGTAATAACCTGGAAAAGCCGGTCTCAGTCCTTGAGACGCTCGATTATGGTCTCAGCTACTTTTTTTCCGGACATGAGCATCCCCCCGAAAATAGGTCCCATACGAAATGAGCCGAAAGTGGCATTAGCCGACATTCCGCAAACAAACACTCCGGGGAATGCCTCTCTGGTATTCTCAATAGTGCTTTGTTCCGCTTTTTCTGCCCACATGGATTTTTCCCCCTCCAGGCCGCCAGAGGGTGTATTCAGCCGGACGTCGATCTTTCTCTGAATAACCTGCATAACCTCTACAGGATGTCCTGTGGACTCAACCATATACTTTGTTTTTACAGTCAAAGGATCAACATGCAGACCGCCCGCTTCTACCGCGGACCAGTTTATTACCAGTCCGGTGACCCTGTTTTCACGAATCATCACGTCTTCTACTGAAACCAGATTGAAAAACTTCGCTCCGGCCTGGCAGGCTTTGGAGCCTATGGTACAGACCGCTTCCACTGAATCAGCGGTAAAATAACCTTCGGCGTATTCTGTTGATCTCACTCCCAGTTCGTCCAGAATATGCTTTGCTTCTTTTTGAATGACAATCTCGTTGAACATCATGCCTCCACCCCACATTCCGCCACCAACCGACAGCTTACGCTCAAAAACCGCTGTCTTTTTCCCGGCTTTGGCCAGATAGTAGGCGGCAACCATGCCTGACGGCCCGGCTCCGCAGATGGCCACATCCAGTTCCAGACAATCCAGAAGCTTCCTGGTGTAAGTTTCGATTATCGCCCGTGAAATCACAATTTCGTCCAGTGCCATTTTTTTCTCCTTTAATAATTTAAGGTTTACAATAAAAAAAGGGCTGCTCTCCAGATGGAAAACAGCCCTGACAATAACATCCCTCCCCTAGAGGCGGGGAGAAAATTTTAACCAGTGCCGCTTCCCTACGCCGGTATTAACCGGATCAGGTTCCAGGGGTCTTCCGGTATAACCGGAATCTCAGGAAAAAACCTCCCCCAGCGATTCACTCTACCTGCCCTGAGATAGGGCAAATTCAAAGAACTTACTTTAAAAGCATAATGAAATAAAACGTCTATGCAAACAACATATCACAACAGCCATTTGCTTTTCTGGGTTAAAATTTTTTGTAACTATTCACCAAATACGCCATATGTCCATTCAACCACATTGGATTCCGGCTTTCGCCGGAATGACGGAAAAAGGCAACTGTCTGCTTTAACCGTCACCCCGGTCCCGGATCGAGTCCGGGATGACGGATCCGGGGTCCAGGTCTTCTTATTCGATCTTGCTGAATAGTTACAATTTTTTTAGTCTATTAACCCAGTTTGCTCTTTATTTCTCTGTGAACTCAGTGCTCTCTGTGGTAAATCTTTTTTTATGCTCCCCGCTCTAAGCGCAGGAGAAATAACAACTGTCCCCCCTGGGGAATTCCAAGCCCCAGCTTGGATTCTTA
>JAWOGL010000097.1:0-3272 GCA_046496945.1 Desulfonatronovibrio sp. | reverse complement strand
ATGCTCTGCTTCGCGCTGACATATGGGACAATACATGCTGAGTATCTGAACCAGAACAAATTCAGCCTCAATATCCTTTAGTTTGAATGTATCCTTTGAACTGTCCAGTCCCAGATAATTCTGGTAGTCCTTTTCTTCAGGTGTCTCCAGATCATTGGATGGAAACATATCCCCTGAGGCCGGAATATCTTCAGACAGGCAGACCGCCGGATAAATCAACAGGACGGCCATACACAGACAGACTATATGCAATAAATAATTTCTGTTAAACATGATTTTCCTCCGCCTTTTTAAAAAAATTTTCGCAACTGTTCAGGAACCTGTTTTCACAATTTCTGGAATAAACCAAAAGATGAACAAAGTAAATCCGGATCAGAACAGGCAGGCACTCACAAATCCGACAGCATGGACCGAACCAGAGGCAGGATATTCTCCACCATCGCGTCCACCCCGGCCCTGTTTGGGTGAATGCCGTCGGGCAGAGTCAGGCCGGGATTCCCGGGAATACCCGGCATAAAATCCGGTAAAAACCGGACATTTCGTGACAGTGCGGCCTGCTCAAAAGCCTGATGGATATCTTGACTGTGCGCATCTGCCTGGTCCACCAGACACAGGATTCCGGCCAGGATAACCTCTGCATCTTTATTCCGGCACATATCAATCATTGTTTCCAGATTGGTCTGAACCTGACCGGCCGGCAGACCCGCGTACAGGTCATTGGCTCCGAACTGGACAATCACCAGTTCTGGCATGTGGGTGAGCAAATCCTTGATCCGGGTCAGACCATCACTGGTGGTATCTCCAGAAAACCCGCCGTTGATCACCTGGACACTGTTTCCTTCATCCAGCAGGCGCTGGTGCAGACGGGCAGCAAACGAGCTTTCCGGTTCCAGGCCGTAACCTGCGGTAAGACTGTCTCCCAGGGCTAAAATTTTAATCATATGTTCCCCATGGGTTACTGGTTGTTTCCTGACTCAACAGGCTTTCTCAACTGTTTTTTTCTGCCCTGCTGCGCTTTTTTATCCAGACGTTTTTTGCGCGAAGCCCTTGAAGGCCGGGTCGGTCTGCGCTTTTTCTTTTCTATGGTCACTATCCTGATAAGATCCTTGAGCCGGTTCAGGGCCTCTTCCCTGTTTTTTTCCTGCGATCTGCTCCTGCCCGCCTTGATAATCACTACCCCCTCTTTGGTGATACGCCGGTCCTGGATGGCCAGCAGCCTTTCCTTATAAATTTCAGGCAGAGATGATTCTTTTATGGGAAAAAAAAGCTGTACAGCTGTTGAAACCTTGTTCACATTCTGACCGCCCGGACCGGTTGCCCGGACAGCCTGCAGTTCTATTTCAGAGTCTGGTATGGATAAATTTTCAGTAATCTGCATTAACAATAAACCTTTACGCTCTCATCAGATCCCTTAAAGAAAAAATTTTTGACCCAGATGAACTGGAAGAAAGTTCACAGGGCAGGCAGGATTAACAGGATTAAGAGACTGATAAAGAGAAATACAATTTGTCCTGGCTCCCAGTTTAATGCCCTCCGGGCTTGTTCTGCGAACAGTTAAACGGGACAGGCGGAAGCCAGGCCAAAAGGTTATCAATCGCTTTTGGCGATGTCTAATGCAATCTGCAGCATCCAGCCGCTGATTGCTTATCCTGCCAATCCTCTCTAAAAATAATTGTTTTAAGGATTATTTCAAGAAAAAAAGCCGGTGGACGGAGACAAGCCGTTTATGGCAGATTGAAGGCAAGAGATGATGCATGGCCTGGTTTGTTGCCTGGCTTGCACGTCTCCGGATAGACAGCCATCAATGGTTTTTACCCATACAGGCAGGAGGAAGATAATTTATGAAGACCATGCAAGCGATGACGTTTGATAAGGAACTGCGACTGGTGCGCGACTGGCCCGTGCCACAGATCAAACCGGGCTGGGCTTTGATCAGGGTGGAAATGGCCGGGATCTGTAAGACCGACCTGGAGATCATAAAGGGATACATGGGTTACACGGGAGTACTAGGCCACGAATTTCTGGGGCATGTGGAAAGCTGCGATGATCCGGCCTGGCTGGGCCGACGGGTAGTGGGAGAAATCAACGCTGCCTGCGGAAATTGTGAGTGGTGCGCCAGAGGCCTGGGCAGGCATTGCCCGGCAAGAACCACCCTGGGCATTGTCAATCATGATGGATGCATGGCTGAGTACTGCGCTTTGCCCATTGAGAACCTGCAAGTTGTTGAACCGGACATTTCCAATGAGCAGGCCATCCTGACTGAACCGCTGGCTGCAGCCTGCGAAATACTGGAGCAGCTCTCTTTGACCGGGAAAGAGCGGGTAATGGTTCTGGGCGATGGACGACTAGGCATTCTTTGTGCCTGGGCCCTGGCCACGGTGGCCCCTGAAGTGACTCTGGTGGGACATCACCAGAGCAAACTGGAAACGGCCCGCTGGCGGGGAATCACAACTTCCTTGCGCGGGGAAGGTATATCCCCGGGAGCTGATCTTGTGGTGGACGCCACAGGCTCAGGCAAGGGTATTGCCCAGGCCATGGAACTGTGCCGTCCCCGTGGGACCATCGTGCTCAAATCCACGGTAGCCCTGCAGGGCGAAATCAATCTGGCGCCCCTGGTCATCAACGAACTGACCGTGATAGGATCACGCTGCGGGCTTTTCAGCGATGCCCTGGACATGATGCGCGCCTTTCCGGACATGCCTCTGGCCCGCCTGATCACGCACCGGTTTCCCCTGAATCAGGCCATCCAGGCCTTTGCCACGGCCCAGAACGGCCAGAGCCTGAAAGTCGTATTGGAGATATAACTGACAGACTTCTGGCTATTCCCTTTCTTGATGGTGACTTTCAAAGTCCAGGCTGCGGATCAAGCAAAAGGGATCATCACACATGTTCATTGCTTTGATCAGATTGGCATAATATAACCTGAAAAACTGCAGTCATAAAAAGAATCATGATTTTCCTCAACCAGCTTTCAACCATTTTCATCTTCTTTTGCTAAACAGTTATCATGAAAATTTAGTTACACATAAAACTTTACTGCAGGTAGTCCCTGAACCATTTAATCTGCTCCTGTGCGGCGTAGAATTGATTTGCGTCATGGTACAGTCCATGTTCTTCATCCAGGAATCTGAGCATCCTGGCCGGAGTACCTGTGGAATGTATATCATAAAAGAAATTCTGGGCTATGCCCACGGGCAGAAAGTCATTCACGCCATGAAAAACAAGGGTGGGAGTCTTGACTTTGTTTCCATGAAAGCCAGGGGAGGCTTGGT
>JAWOGL010000053.1:0-31591 GCA_046496945.1 Desulfonatronovibrio sp. | reverse complement strand
ATCAATGTAGGCTTCGTCAATGACGAGTATGGCTGAATCAGGAAGCAAGGAGAAAAACTCCTTGATTTCTTCCCAAGAAACAGCGTTTCCCGAAGGATTGTTCGGATTGGTCAAGAAGATAATCCTGGTATGATCATCAACCAGGTCAAGGAGGCCTGCCCAGTCAAAAGAGAAATCAGGCCCCAGTGGGCATTGCCTGAATTCAACTCCGCAAAGACTGGACTGGAGCTTGTATATGCTGAAGCAGGGCTTAAAAGCGACAATATTATCCCCACCGGGTACTGCCGTGATCCGGATCAAAAGGTCAATGATTTCATCCGAGCCGTTGCCGCAGACTATTCTTTTGGAATCAACTTCAAGATAACTGCCAAGGGACCGGCAAAGGTCGGGATTGCCGGCAGCCGGATATCTGAAGGAGAGTGCCGCGTTTTTCCTGAGTACCTCCTGAACAACCGGAGATACTCCCAATGGATTTTCATTGCTGGCCATTTTAATGACGCTGGTCAATCCGTATCTGGCCTTGATTTCATCAATGCCCAGACCCGGAGAATAGGCGCTGAACCTCCGGACTTCGGGTCTGATAATTTCCTCAGGATAATTATTCATGCAAGCTGCCTTTGTTAGTTTGGGTTTGATGGATAAGCATGCAAAGGGAATTTCTGGAGAAAGTCAACTTGTCTGATCAGGACTGCAGCAGATCAGGCACAGGTATTGCTGATTTTCTGCTGGAGATTTTTTTCCGCCCTGATTATTTTCAGGAAGGTTCCTCTGGGCAGGTCCGGGCTTGCCGGGCCGAACAGATTGGCCCACACAGGAAGGACCTGGGCGCTTCCCCAGGCTTCATCGGCAATGGATAAGTTTATGGTAAGTTCCTGTCCCAGGGGAAAACACTTTTCCCCTGGAATAAAAAATCCTTGATGACCCAGAAAATCCTTTTTCCAGATCTTTAGAAAATCATTGATAGTGGTTAATCTGAGTTCCATATTATAATATCTCTGGCCTGATAAAGATCAGCAGTTCATTCTTGCTGTCGCTGATATGCTGGTTTTTAAAAAGCCATCCAAGAACAGGCACAGTGCCCAGGCCGGGAATCCGTCCTTCATTCTGTTCTTCTATGGTTTTCATTATCCCGCCGATGACAATGGTCTCGCCGTTTTCTATCAAAAATTTGGTTCTGGTAAGCCTGGTATTTATCCCGTCTTCGGCCGGACTGTCATCGCTTAGTTCAAGGTCCAGAATGAGCCGGTCGTCTGCTGTGATTTGGGGTTGAACAGCCAGTCTCAGCACAGCGTCTTCGTATTCGGTCCGGGTGCCCCTCTCATCAGGGACCTGTCTGCGTATCCTGACTCCCTGCTCAATTTCGGCCCGGACATTGTTCAGGGTTATAATTTTGGGAGCGGAGATGGTCCTGGACTGATTCTGAGATTCTCCCAGCCTCAGTTCCGCGTCCAGGGAAAACATGTTTCCGGTCAGCTTATCAAGGCTCCCGGACAGGGCCGCAGAGTAATCAGGCACTGCCGGAAAATTCATGCTGGAATACTCTACTCCGCCTACAATGTTTCCATTGGGAGAAAAGGCGTTTTGTTCAGGATACAGAAAATTCCAGCCAATGCCCAGTCCCCGGGCAAATTCTTCACTTGCGTAAACCACCCTGGCTTCTATGTAGACCTGCTTTTCCGGACGATCCAGGTTTTCAATGAGGGCTTTTACATCATCAAGGTGAGAGCCTGTATCCTGGACAATCAAAGTGTTGGTTCTGGCATCGTGGGAGACTTTACCCCGGTCGGAGAGAAAATCTCTGATCTGAGGAAGCATTTCATTGGCAGTGGAATAGTTTATCTGTATGAATTCACGTTCCAGAGGCTCCAGGTCCCTGATGCTTTTTCTGGCTTCGGCCTCTGCTTCCCGGGCTCTTCTGGCCTGGGCCTGCTCGGCTTCCAGCTTCTGGGAGGTGGTAATCCGGATAATATTGCCGCGGTGAACCATACCCAGATTTTTCTGAATAAGGACCAGATCCAGGGCCTGGTCCCAGGGAATATTGACCAGGCGCAGGGAAATTCTTCCGCTTACGTCTTCATCCAGAACCAGGTTGTAATCCGTGATGGAGGTAATCAGGCGGATTACATGCTCGACTTCGGCATCCTGAAGATCAATGGAAATGAGATCCCCGGTATAATCCTTCTCCATTCCCGGGAAGATGGTATCGGTTCCCATCTCTTCGGGCGCGCCCGGCAATTCCCGGGAAAGGTCTGTAAAATCAGTGTCAGCACCGCTGCTTTGTTCACCTTCAGTTTGAGAAGGGGCATCCGCAGGGGTGAACTTGTAGGTTAGAGAATCCTGATCAGTGGAAACCCTGAAAGGTATTTCCCGGTTCCAGTTCCAGATGAGTCTGGTCCCGGACTCAGTATTCTGCAGAAAAAGTGATTTAATCCCTGCTTCGAATTCATCCAGGCGGTACAGCGGAGTAAGGGACAGGTCTGTTTTAAAACCGGGGATCAGGGCCTCCATGCGGGAGTTATTTTTTACGCGCACCGAAGGTACCGGGAGGTCCCGGCCTTTAAGCTCCACATAAAGGTGGTCCTGCTCATCCGTCCAGAAGTCCAGGCTGGTTATTTCCTGTTCAGCAGGGGCTGGAGCAGAAACAGATTGAGCGCCGGCCTGCACCGGGATGAAAAAGAGCAGTAAAAATATTGCAAACAAATCAACAGGGATGGAAATAAAAAACATGTTATTTTTTTTCATTTAATCTTCCTGTTCAGGCCTTAACTTCAGGGTTGTCTGTTTATCTTCGGTTACGCCGAATATATTGGTAACTTCTTCCAGGATGATTATCTGTCCGGGTTGAATTGCTGTTATTTTGCCCTGATTTCTTCCTACTGTGGTGCCCTTGCGAACAATAAATCCTTTTCCGTCAGGCAGTTCAACCATGGCAGACGGGCTTCCTGCAGGATCAAGGCTCCAGATTATACCTACAAGATCAAGCTGGCTTACTTCTACCTTTTCCAAAGGGGTCAGGGGTCTTTGGGGCTTGCTCCTCTCTGGTTCTTCCTCTTCAACCATGGACTGAACAAAGGGAACAAACGGATCGGTCATCCCCCGGGGGTTGTAAGAATAGTCAAAAGGATCCAGCCAGTCAGGGGTTTTGGTTTCAGATGATTGCGAGGTGCTGTCCGCGGCGGATGCCCCTGGGGTCATAAAAAGTATGAGCAAAATTATAAGCGGAAATCTGTTCATTGTTCCCGGGCCTCCAGTTCCGCCTGGGATAATGATCTGTATACCAGCAATACACTTTCTGCTGAAAGAGTGACATTGTTCTGCTGCTGTCCGGATAGAGGGCTAAGCCTCAGGCTTTGCAGGCTGACCAGGCGATCAAGCCTTGAAAGTTCGTCAAAATAGCTCATGAGATGGTGAAAATTTCCCTGAAGCCGCAGCTGAACCGTTCTGGTGGCATAGTGCTGATGCACTTCTTCCGAGCCGGGTTGAAACAGCAGAAAACGAACCCCTTTTTCGTTGCCCAGCTGTTCAAAAGAAGCCAGAAGCCTTTCCAGGGCATGGGCATCTTTGGGCAGCAGTGCATTGGCCAGGATAAGTTCTCTTTGAATATCTTCAAGCTTTTCCTCCATTTCAGGAAGTTTGGCTGCCTGGATTGAGAACTGGGTGATATCTTCTTCCAAAGACCGGGCATCCTCCTTAAGCCTGGCTATTTTTTCCCAGGCTGGGTCCAGGTAAAAGTACCAGGATGCTCCGCAAATCACAGCCAGAATCAGAAACTGGAGAAGGATTTTCTGGATTCTGGTCAGCTTTTCAATGCTGGATAGTATTTCCTGCTTGTTAATCTTCATCCGTCAGATCCTGTTTGGAAATTGCCGGTCCGGCCCTGATCTGGAATTGAAACTCCACCAGGTCAAGGTCCATGACTTGTCTCCGGGATGTTCTCTGAGTACTTACTGACCGTATATATTCCGAATTTCTAAGTTCATCAACATAAGCGGCAAAAGTCTGGTTATCCAGGGCCACCCCCCTTATGTCCAGGACCCCCTGTCTGCTGAGGTTAAGGGCCTCAAACCACATTTCTTCCCCTGGCACATAACGCACAGTCTCGTCCACATAGATTACCGGCAATTGTTGCTTCAACCGGATTTTTCTGATGGCTGAAATATTGGAATCCATTTCCTCCATTTGTGTTTCCAGCTTGTTGATCCTGCCGACTTTAGTCAGCAGAATCTGTCTCTGGGCTTCTTTTTCTTCAACCAGCTCCTGGAGTCTGCCTACCTGTCTTTCAGACCAGAACACCGCCGCGCCGATTCCTGCGGTGATGATTGCCGCCACAAGGACAAACAGGACCACCTGTTTTTCAATGTCAGAGGATTTTGCCCTTTTGGCGTGAGGAAGAAGGTTTATTTTGATCATGATCAGGTACCTATCTGCCGGGAAAATTCAGATTATACCCCGCAGGGCAAGGCCGGTGGCCACTGCAAATTGAGGCTTGACCGAATCCAGATACTTGGGATCAAAGTCATTTAAAGGGGTCTGGAGATTTTTCCAGGGGTCCAGATGAGTAGTTTCAATTTCCAGCTCATCCTGTAAAATGCTGTCTATTCCCCAGAACAGACTCCCTCCTCCGGAGAGAAATATTTTTCGGGCCTGACCCGCGTCAGGAAAAGAAGTCTGATAAAAACCTATAAGTCTTTTGACTTCATCGGACCACGATTTGATGGTGTCAGACATTTCTTTTATTATCTCAAGGTTTTCCAGTCCATTTTCAGGAGACGGTCCTTTAAGCTTGATTTTTTCGGCCTCAGCCCTGCTGATGTCCAGGCGGCTGGCCAGGATGTCAGTCAGCTGTTTGCCCCCGAAAGACATTTCCCTGAAAAAAACCGGCTGACTTTTCCAGAATATGGAAAATATGCTCTGCGCTCCGCCGATGTCCAGAAGATATGCTGGTTCGTGGACAAGTTCAGGATAGTTGAATTCAAAGCAGTTACTCAGGGCAAAGGCGTCCACATCCACGATCCCCAGGGAAAGAGCCGAATGTTCCATCACCTCCATGACGTCCTGGACCACCTTTTTTTTGCTGGCAACCAGCATAACTTCCATGGTTTCCTGCTTGTCTTCCTTGCCCATCACCTGATAGTCCAGGTATACATCGTTCAGGTCAAAGGGGATATACTGCCGGGCTTCCTTGTAGATGGTCTGTTCCATTTCTTTGGCTGACCTGGCTTTAAAAAATACCCTTTTGACAATAACTGAATGTCCGGCCATGGAAGAAATGACCACCTTATCCTTGAGGGTAAGGTGGTCCCACAGGACCCGGACCTTTTTTCCCTGGGAGGAAGCATTGTCCAGGTCGCCCGCGGTCCAGGGCAGACGGCCAAAGGTTTCCAGGGAAGGAGATTTGCCTTTTCCGGAAACCTTCACGGTTTTGGCCCAGGAACTGCCCAGATCCAGCCCGCACAGCGGGGTTTTGGACTGTAAAAAGCTGAAAAGTTTCAAGGGTTATGATTCCCGGGGTCTGATGGTCATTACCGGAATGCTGGCAGATTTGACGATTTTTTCCGCTACCGAGCCGAATAAAACCCTGTCTATACCTTTTCTTCCATGAGTCCCCATTATGATTATGTCGATCTCTTCTTCCCGGGCATAGTTGAGGATTTCCTCAGCAGCATATCCGCTCAGGACCTTGCCGGTTACATCGATATCCCTGAAGTTTTCCTGAAGAAATGTATCCATGGTCTTTTCAGCTCCGGATACTATTTCTCCAACAAAGCTTTCAATGGATGTGGGAGGAACGTGAAAGCCTACATACTGTGAAAGGCTTGGAGCGACGTAGACCACCTTGACAGAAGCGTTTAAGGATTTACCCAGATACTGAGCATAAGAAGCCACTGTAGAACTCATTTCTGAAAAATCAACAGCGCACATGATTTTTTTGATTGTAGCCATAAGACCTCCAGTAAATCGGATTAAGTTGTCCTTGAATTAAATATTGCCAGAATTTAAATAGATTAACAAGGATCATAAATATTATAAGGAGAAAATAATAATGCCTATTTTTGAATACTATTGTTCCAGATGTAAAGAGTTATTTGAAGAACTGGTCATGCATCCGGATACGCAGAAAATCTGTTGTCCAAGGTGCAACAACCACCAACATACCCGGAAATGCGTCTCTGCAGTAAGCAAAACCAGAGGGTCTTCAGACCCGGACAGGCCGGCAACCTCTGCTTCCTGTTCTCCTGGCGGGTTTTCCTGAGGATGATCTCCCCGTGCTTTGGTTCAAAGCATTATCCGCCCACAGTGCCGAACTTTTCAAACTTCAAGGTCAGGCCGGCCCTTCCCTGAGTGGCTGAGCGCAGATCTGTGGAAAAACCGAACATTTTACTTAAAGGGGTCAGGGATTTAATTATTTTCCGGCCGTGATGGTCATACATATTTTCGATCTGGCCCCCTTTGCTGCCCAGAAGGCTTACGCAATCACCCACGAATTCGTCCGGAGTGGTGATTTCAACAAGCATTATGGGTTCAAGGAGTACTGGAGCAGCCTGGGATAAAGCCTGTTTAAGGGCTTGAAAAGATGCCAGCCTGAAGCCGATGGCATCGGCCCCGTCTCTGGCGGAAATTTCTTTTATCCGCACCACTGCATCCGTCACTGGATAACCCTTGATCTCTCCTGCCTGCAGGCCGTCTTCAACTCCGTTGTATACGGCTTCCACCCAAGACTCAGACCATTTCCGGGTGTCAATTTCCATGACGATGCGGTTACCTTTGCCCCGGGGCGCGGGTTCCATTTCCAGGCTGACACAGCCATAATGGAACTCTTCTCCCAATTCCCTGGCGTATTCAAAATTACCCCTGGCAGGACGTCCGATTGTTTCCTGGTATACCACCTGGGGGTTTCCAGCCCTGAAATCCACGTTATATTCGCGCCTGATGCGGTGAAGGACAACGTCAAGGTGCAGTTCGCCCATTCCCGAGATAATTATCTGATCGGTATCCGCGTCTTTTTGGAAAAACAGGGTGGGATCTTCCTGCAGAAGTTTTTCTACAGCAAAGATAAGCCGTTCTTCCTGTTCGCTGTTTAAGGGTTCCATGGCCAGGGAGATGACCGGAGCGTATTCGCTTATTTTTTCCAAAATCACCGGATTATCCTCCAGGCAGAGAGTGTCGCCGGTGCGGGAATCCTTCAGCCCGGCCACGGCAACAATCTGCCCGGTCAGTGCCTGCTCAGCCTTTTCCCGGCTATTGGCATGAAGGACAAAAATCCTGGCCACGCGCTCCATTATGTTCTGGGTGGAATTGTAGACCTGCTGTCCGGATTCGATTTTTCCGGAGTAAATCCGGAGTAAAACCAGTTTTCTTCCGGTTTCAACGCTGACTTTAAAGGCCAGAGCTGATAAGGGAGCCTGGATTCCGGCTGGAAAAGAAACAGGATTTTTTTGGACGGGATGGATTCCCCTGGCAGGAGGCACATCTGCCGGAGAAGGCAAGTAATCGGCAACCGCGTCCATGACCGGCTGGATTCCCATGTTTTTCAGGGCTGAACCCGCCAGTACAGGGACGCCGTTGAGCTTGAGGGTGGCCTGGCGCAAGGCCTGACGGATATTCTGCGGGGGAATGTCTCTATTCTCCAGGTAATCCTCCATGATCTGCTCATCAAATTCTGAAAGGATTTCCAGCAGGTGGTTTCTCCATTCGTCTATAATCAGGGATTCAGAATCATCAGGATCCGTCTGGATTATGCTGCGGCCGAAACTGTCCCTGTCAAAACACAGTTTTTTGCGGGAAATGATGTCCAGGACCGCTTCGAATTCCGCGCCCTGCCCCAGAGGGACATGAACCGGCAAAGGGGTGGCTTTGAGTTTGTCCTGCATGGCCTGCAGAACATTTTTAAAATCAGCTCCGGGCCGGTCCATTTTGTTGATAAAAGCTATTTTGGGTATATGGTATTTGGCTGATTGTCTCCACACGGTCTCGCTCTGGGGTTCTACACCGCCTACCGCGCAGAATACAGCCACCACCCCGTCCAGAACCCGCAGGGCCCGGTCCACTTCAATGGTGAAGTCCACATGGCCGGGAGTGTCAATGATATTGATGGTTTTATCCTGCCATAAGCAGGTGGTGCAGGCTGAACCAATGGTTATACCTCTTTCCTGCTCTTCAGGCATGAAATCCATGGTGGCGGTACCTTCATGCACCTCGCCCATGCGGTGAATCTTGTTGGCATAGTAGAGCATACGCTCGGTAAGGGTGGTCTTGCCCGCGTCAATATGAGCTATTATTCCGATGTTTCTGATTTTCTGCAGATATCCGGAGGGAACGGCCGGGCTTTTCATTCTAGATAATCTCCTGACAGTGTATCCTGTTTACGATAAAAAAATTATTGTCAATTTCCGGCCAGAGCCAGAATGGCTCCATGCCCCTGGAAAAACCCCTGGGCATAGTGCCGGATCTGAACATCTTTTCAGGTCCCAGAAAAAGATCAAAAGATTTTTTAAACAGCTCAGGGGCAGGGACGTCTGTTACGGTAAATTTTTGCGGAGCGCTTCCAGGCACAGGTCCTGCCAGGGTGAATCCGGCATCCGGGTGAGCCCATTGGATGATTTCATAATCCCATATACTTTTGTGTTCCGCCCAGACCAGTATCCTGGGATTGTTCCGCAAAGGCAAATGGATATATTTCCGAGTAGAAAGTGGATGACTATGAAAATATTTTTCCACCGGGCTTTGAGTGCAAAGGTCTATTACAGCTAAGGGACCATCTTCAGATATATTTCGGGAAAGCAAGAGGGCGTCTTCAGGGGATAAGAAAAATATGTTTTCGATGCCTGCCAGTTCCAGTGCTGTCAGGATTTCCGCACAGATCTCGTCTTTATCTTCTTTAACCAGAAGGACGAATATTTCATCGGTTCCAGCCGCTATGGCCGGAATAGCGGCAGCCAGCAGTCTGTTCCAGGCCTTGAGTCCGGTGTTTGTCAGTATGACTGTCCGGGGTACGGGAAATGATATCCTGGTTTGGGAGAATCCTGTTTTCCGGCGGGATGTTTCAATATATTCAGCCCTGGTTTCATGACCGTAAAAGCTCAGTAAATAGGCGATGAATTTTTTCATCCATGATCTTTTGAGATCTCCGGTGTCCCTGTATGACTGGGCCATGACTTCGTCGCTGACCAGGCAGGTGTTCCAGTCCCGTAAGGATAACATGCTTATTTTCCTTGGAAATAAATGGTTATAAATGCGAAAGTTTAAACCCCGGTCCTGTTTTGTCAAGCAAAACATGGGGTTGGCTTTCACCAGGCGTTTTGGGTCTGGAAGTCCTTTTTTTGTGGATGCTCGCAATCCGGACAATCTTGGTGCTGGAGGAGTCCGGGATCATCTAAAATATTCAGCAGCCTGTGTTCAGCAGATCAAGGAACAAAGAGGTCCCTGGAATGACCCATGTTTCCGGGCAGAATTTTTTCCGGTATTTTTACTGACTGAGCATCAAGGTAAAGCCTACTGTGGTGCCTTTGCCTGGAGTGCTTTGAATACTTAATTCCCCGCCGTGTTTCTCGATGAATTCCTTGCACAGAATCAAGCCCAGGCCGGTTCCTTTTTCTCCCGCGGTTCCGGTTTGCCTTTTGACTGGATCGTGAACAAATATTCTGGACAGGATGTTCTTGTCCATGCCGATGCCGTTGTCCTGGATTGTTATCCTGACCTGTGCCTGATCCTGCCGGGCTGTTACGGATATCTGTCCTCCCGGACGGGTAAACTTGAGCGCATTAAAAGTGATGTTTCTGATAACTGTGCTGATCATGTCCTGATCCGCCGTTACTACGAGGTGTTGGGGGATTCTGCTGATGAGGCTGACGTTCTTCTGACGGGCCACTTCATGGGCTGTTTCCAGGCTTGAGTCCAGCAGATCCCTAAGACTGCATGCTGAAGGAGAATAGTCTATGGACCCCTGACTCATCCGCGCCCATTGCAGGAGATCATTTAAAAGAGTGAACAGGCTGCGGGTGCTTTTGTGCATTTCCTGCAAGGCATAGCCCATATCTTCCCGGGATAAGGACTTAAAATCATCGGCAAGCATCCCGGACAGGCTAAGTACTCCGGACAGAGGCGACTTCAAATCGTGGGCGATAATAGAGAACAGTTTGTCTTTTTCAGCACTGGACTTCTGAAGTTCCCGGTTCATCCTTTCTATCTTTTCTTCAGTCTGTTTTCTTTCTGTTATGTCCGTGGCGATTTCCATCCTGACCAGACGTCCGTCAGTCCAGTAGATGGCCTGATCCCGGCAATCATACCACCTCCCATTGGAGGTGTTCAGAAACTCCCACCGGTGTATCCCTGCAGGTGTGTTGTCAGCGGATATAAGTTTCGGGCTGGTGCAGAACGGGCAGGGTCCCTGCATTTCATTCTGCAGGGATTCCCAGCATTTTCGGCCGACAATATTTCCCCATGTCCTGCGGCCATATTCATTAATGAAAAGTACTTCATATGTCTGCATGTCTATGATGTAGACCAGCGCATCAAGACTGTCCATGACCGTCTTGAGTCTTTCGTGGGACTGCACAAGGGCTTTTTCTGCAGCTATGCGCTGGGTGATGTCCCGGACAGCCGCGACTCTTAAGGACTCACCGCGGCTTATAAAGTTTCTGGCTTCAAGCTCAGCGTGAAATATTTCACCGTTTTTACGCACGCATCTGACTGTATAAGGTTCGGCATATTCCTTGACCACGTTTTTTTTGACCAGTCCAATGTCGTCCTTATGGACCGCAATATCTATGATATTCTTTCCCATGATTTCGTTTTTGGAGTATCCCAGCAGTTTTTCCAGGGAAGAGTTTGCGTCTCTGATAAGCCCGTTACTGTGGATGACAATGCCTTCCAGAGTGACATCAGACAGGAGGCGATAGCGTTCTTCGCTTTCAAGCAGGGCCTGTTCGGCCAGTTTGCGCTTGGTGACGTCATTGACCACCAGGAGTAAATGCTCCAGTTCTGTGTGTCCGGCCCGGACACCAGAGACATTTTCTCTTCTTCCCACACATCTGACTACCAGTTTCCCGTGTTTGCCTGCCAGGTTCAATTCCAGTCTTTTTCCCTGAGGATTTTTAAAAAAAGCCTTGAACCTTCCGTGAAAAACAGGGCGATCTCCCGGGTCCAGAAAATCTGCCAGGGGTCTGCCGATTAACCGGCCGGGCTGTTCGCCGAGCATGATGGCAAAAGTCTGATTGGTCTGCCTGATGATGGCGCTGTGATCAATGCTTATATATCCCGCGGGAGCATTGTTGTAGAGACCGGCAAACCGGTCGCGGGCCAGAGATAATTGCTGCTGGGTGTTTCGAAGTTCCTCATTCTGAATTTCCAGTTCTATCTGGTGAACCTGGTAGTCATGGATAAGCGCTCTAATTTCCTCCGGACCCAGATTGTCGACTTCGGGGGTTGTGCTTTTCAGCCGGGCTTCAGCTTTTTCCCGCAAAGTTTTTTCTCGTTTCTGCTTGTTCTGGCTCATAATCATGCTCCCGTGGCAGAGATTGTCGGCTCAGCAGTGCCGTCCGCAAAAAAGATCCGGAGGATAATTCCTGGAAAAGGAATGGATATTATAAATTTTAGTATGTAAAATTTTAAATAATTCGTCAACGCAAAATCAGTAAACTGCTTTGGCCGGGAGGCGCCAAGTTTGACACGGCACATATCTGCACATGTGCAGATATGACACGGCGGCAAGGGTCTGGATTACCAGGGCGCTTCCTGGAAAAATTACCTGAAACTGCCTGAGATTGCCGGGTTTTGGTGAACAAAAAGTTTTCTGCATGCATTGGCATGAAAGATGCTTTATGTTCTTTAAAATCGATTGATCAACAGATAAACTATTGATCGTCCAACCAAACAAACGGAGGTATTTGATGATTGTGAAAGACAAATTGAAATTAATGACCATTACTTTTTGCTGCCTGTTTTTGATGGCAACGGCTTCAACACTGAGCGCCCAGGATCAGGAAGGTCAGTCACAACAGCAGCAGCAGAATATGATGCAGCAACCTGACCAGTCAGCCGAACCCATTGAGGTCAGCGATGCTGAACTGGACAAGGTAGCCAAGGCCTATGTTCAGATTACCGAGATCAGAGGAGAGTTCCAGGAAACCTTGTCTGAAGTCTCAGATCCTGAAGAAGCCCAGGTGCTCCAGGAAGAGGCTGGAGAAAAAATGGTGGAAGCCGTTCAGGACAACGGACTGGATGTTCAGAAGTATAATGAGGTAATGGAAGCTGCTCAGGTAGACGAAGAACTTCGCGAAAAGCTCCTGGCCCGTATGGAAGAACTGCAGTAACCTGCTTTGCGCCAGACCTAAACCGCTCCGGCATATTAACTATATAAAGCTGATTATGAATACAGGAGGTTAGTTAGATGAAAACAAAAAATCTGATTATTTCAATTGTCGCCATGATCGTGCTGGGTTTCGGGGTTGCCTGTGATCCGCCCGAAGGCGGTGAGCAGCAGGTTCCGCCTCCTGCTCCTGAATCTCCCAGCGGTTATGAACAGCCATCCACCCCTGGACAACAGCCGGGCACTTCTGATCCTGGCGAACAGGAAGGACAGGGCGGCACTGATACATATTAAATAAACTCAAAACCTTCCTCCTCAGTCAACATAACCATAAAAAAAGCCCCTGAATTCAGGGGCTTTTTTTATGGTTATTCTACGAATATTTTTTCGGAAGGATCAGAGAGTACTCTGCCGACTATTGCGCTGTGGGAAATTCCGCTGTCACGCAGTTCAGACAATAGAGACCCGGCCCCGGAGGAAGGGCAGCAGATAAGAAGCCCTCCAGAGGTTTGAGGATCGAAAAATATGTCCTGCGTCGCAGGTGAAATCCGGGGAGCGAACCGGGTCATGCATTCCCTGAATTGTCTGTTTTTGTAAGCTCCGGCCGGGACCATGCCCATGGAAGCAAATTCCACGGCTTCGGGCATTACAGGTATATCAGAACTGTTTAGCAGGATGCTTTTTCCGGAGCCCGTAACCATCTCAGCCAGATGACCGATCAGGCCGAATCCGGTGATATCCGTGCAGGCATGTACTTCGTGGCCGGCCATGATTCCGGCGGCTTTCATGTTGAGCTGGGCCATGAGTCTGGTGGTCTTTTCAACAAGTTCCGGGGTTGCCACTCCGCCTTTGATGGCGGTGTTGACAATGCCCGTGCCCAGAGGCTTGGTCAGTATCAGAGCGTCCTTGTCCCGCATGCCCATTTTGGTCAGAATTCTGGAAGGATGAATAAAGCCGGTAACCGAAAGGCCGTATTTCAGCTCCCTGTCTTCAACACTATGTCCGCCCACCAGAACAACACCTGCTTCGCGCATTTTTTCCAGGCCGCCCAGGATAATCCGGCGCAGAACGTCAATATCCATGTCTCCCAGGGGAAATCCCACCAGGTTCATGGCGGTTTTCGGTTCGCCGCCCATGGCGTAAACATCGCTGAGGGCGTTGGCCGCGGCAATCTGCCCGAACCAGTATGGATCGTCAACAATGGGGGTAAAAAAATCAACGGTCTGGATCAGGGCCAGGTCGTCTGAAACCCGGTATACCCCGGCATCATCGGCCCGGTCCAGTCCCACAAGCAGGTTGCTGTTTGTGGGAAAATCAATCCCCTTTAAAGCTTTGTCCAGGTCCCCTGGAGGCAGTTTGGATGCTCAGCCGGCCCCTTTGACCGTTTCGGTCAGGCGTTTACGAGTGTCTTGTTTGTTCATGGCAAAATGTTTGCTGTCTGGTTGACCGAGGTTTAAGGTTATATAGTTTGCTTGGTAATACAGACATATTCTGCTCCAGCGAGTGAATAAGGTCCAATAGATAATATTAATAAGACAAGCTGTATTCTATTACGAATATTGATATATTACTGCAGATTGTTTCCGGCTCTGGCCCGTGTTGAGTTTTTATTAAAAAAGGCCCGGCTGGATGCCGGGCCTTGAACCTGTAAGATAAGTATTGTCTGCTCTTACTGAGCCTGAGGTCTGTATTCATCTTTCATAAGTTTGGATGAAAGAGGGATACAGTTTTCACGTCCGCAAAACAGTTCTTCCGGGGTTGTGCCCAGGATGGCTTCAGACAGGACATCATCCATTGTTTTGACCGGGATGACTTCCAGTCCTTTAAGCACGTTTTCCGGAACTTCTTCCAGGTCTTTTTTGTTGCCTTCCGGAATAAGCACTCTGGTTATCATGGATCTGCGCGCTGCCAGCAGTTTTTCCCGCAGTCCGCCAATGGGCAGGACCCGTCCGCGCAGGGTGATTTCTCCGGTCATGGCTATGTCGTTTCGCACCGGCAGGTTCAAAAGGGCTGAAATCAGGCTGGTGGCCAGAGTGACCCCGGCTGAGGGCCCGTCTTTGGGAGTGGCGCCTTCAGGCACGTGCACATGGATGTCAATTTCTTTGTAGAATTCGGGTTTGAGACCAAAAATTTCAGATCTCGATCGCAGGTAACTCAGGGCTGCTTTAGTGCTTTCCTGCATGACATCTCCGAGTTTGCCGGTGATTTCGATTTTACCGGTTCCCGGCATCAGGGCCACTTCCACCAGGAGGATTTCGCCTCCAACCTCTGTCCAGGCCAGACCGGTGGTTACTCCCACCAATGGCTTGTCCTCGCGTTCGCCGTGTCTTATCTTGGGGATCCCAAGATAAGCCGGGATGCTGGTTTTACTGATCCTGTTCACCTTGTCCCTGTCCTGATCCTGTTCAACAAGTTTTTTGGCTACCTTGCGGCATATTGAGGCTATTTCGCGTTCCAGACTTCTAACTCCGGCCTCTCTTGTGTATTTTCTGATTATCTCGGTTATGGCTCCGTCGGAAAAGGATGTTTTTTCCGGATTCAGGCCGTGCGATTCCAGCTGTTTGGGACACAGATAATCTTTGGCAATCTTGGTTTTTTCGGTTTCCAGGTAGCCTGGCAGCTTGATTATCTCCATTCTGTCCTGCAGAGGCAGGGGAATGGTATGCAGGTAATTGGCCGTAGTGATGAAGAAGACATTGGACAGGTCGTAATCAAGATCCAGATAGTGATCGTTAAATGAATAGTTCTGTTCCGGATCAAGTACTTCCAGAAGGGCTGAGGATGGATCACCCCTGAAATCCGTGCTCATCTTGTCCACTTCGTCCAGACAAAAGACCGGATTATTGGTCTTCACCCTTTTGAGGCTCTGGATTATTTTTCCGGGCATGGCTCCTACATAAGTCCTTCTGTGACCTCTTATTTCAGCCTCGTCGCGCACTCCGCCAAGGGACTGTCTGATAAATTCCCTGCCGGCTGCCCTGGCCACTGATTTGGCCAGAGATGTCTTGCCCACTCCAGGAGGTCCCACCAGACACAGGATAGGTCCGCGCATCTTGTCCACCAGGCTTTGCACGGCAAGATATTCCAGAATCCGCTGCTTGGGTTTTTCCAGGCCGTAATGGTCATCATCCAGGATTTTGTGGGCTCCGGCCAGATCAACTTCGGACTCCTGCAGTTCGTTCCAGGGCAGGGAAAGGATCCAGTCTATGTAATTGATAATTACACTGTATTCACCTGCATTGGGCGGCATGGTCCTAAGTTTTTTCAGCTCTTCCTGGGCCTTGTCTCTGGCATGTTCAGGCATGTTTTTTTCCTGAATCCGTTCCTGGAGATGGTCCAGTTCGGCTTTTGGATCGTGTTCACGGCCCATTTCCTTGTGAATGGCCTTGAGCTGCTCAGCCAGATAATAATCTCGCTGGTTCTTTTCCATCTGATTTTTGACCCTGGATTTTATCTTTTTTTCCAGAGAAAAGACCTCGATCTCACCCTGAAGATGGGCATAGGCCATCTGAAGTCTTTTAAAAGGATCAAGCTGTTCCAGCACGCTTTGTTTGTCCTGGAAGTCGACCTTAAGATGGGGCATTACGGCATCAGCTATTGCCCCGGGCTGGTTAAGGCTCAGGATTGATAAAATGGTTTCCCGGGCCATTTTTGAATTAATCTTGCCGTATTCTTCAAGAGCCTGATGTACTGCTCTGATAAGGGCTTCTGACTGGGGATCAGAAACATCTTCCTCCACCAGGGATTGAGTGAAGACAATGGGAACTTCCCGGGAAAAGTCTACCTCTTCGGGCTCGATTACGGCCCTTTTAAGTCCCTCAAAGAGAACCTTTATGGTTCCGTCGGGGAGCCTGAACATCTGAAGAACCCTGGCCACGCACCCAAAATTGTATATGCTTTTGGAGTCTGGTTTTTCCACCTTTGGTTCTTTCTGGGTGACCAGAAATATTTTCTTGTCAAACTTGTTCAGGGCGGTTTCAATGGCTTTGATGGAGGCGTCCCTGCCTACCAGCAAGGGTACTATGGATTTGGGAAACATCACCACTTCCCTGAGGGTCATCAAAGGAAGCTCCTGGCCCTGGGAAGCAAAGTTTCTGGAAAAATCTTTCTTTTTAATCATGAGTTATCACCTTGAATATTTCTTAATGGGATTTTTCCGGCGTGTACTGTTGATACTGTCCGGATTGGAAATTAATATTAATCATTGGCTGGAGTATTGGCAACCGCCTGGGTAAAAAACCGGTTTTCAAGCGCAAGCAGTCTTTTTTTCAGGTCCAAGCCTGAAGAAAAACCGCCAAGGCTCCCTTCAGAGCGGATTACTCTGTGACAGGGAATGATTAGCGGCCACGGGTTTTTGGACATAACCCGGCCTATTGCCCTGGCGCTTCCCGGAGCAGCGCAAAGCCTGGCCAGCTGGCCGTAGGAAACAGTGCGGCCAAAAGGAACAGATTCCAAGAGGGTCCTGAGTACTTTTTTCTGGAAGGATGACTTTATTAATGACCAGTCCAGAGGAGGCTGCGGCCAGGCAACAGGCTTTTGGTGTTCATAGCGCTTCATGGCAAAAGCTATTTTATCTGAATACGGGGCTGTCCCGGCACCGCAATGTAAAGATCCGTCTCCAGTCCCCAGTTGGATGCCCTGAATTAAACCTTTCTGCCACAGCACGGTCAGCGTAAAATATCTGTTGGCAAAATATTCCCGGACATTCTGGTCAATGCAAACATTGTGCTGAGATGCAGCAGCACCTGAACCGGATAATATGTCTATCATAATCCCAGGATAGATTGTTCCGGGTTTAAAGTAAACCGGTCCTGGAAAAGTATGAACCTGGTAATTGATTCTTTCAATTTGCAGGCAATAAGCATAAAATAAATTTTTAAAAAATAATTAACGGAGTTATAACATGTCGAAAAAAGTTTTGGTTATCGGCGCGGTTGCCCTAGGCCCGAAAGCGGCTTGCAGATTTAAAAGGCTGGAGCCGGATTCCTCAGTGACCATGATTGATGAATCCGGCCTTATTTCATACGGAGGATGCGGAATTCCCTATTATATTTCAGGTGATGTCAGCGATTCCAGAGAACTTCAGTCCACCACTTTCCACGTGGTCCGCGATGAAAAATTCTTCAGGGAGGCCAAGGGCGTGGAAGTCCTGACCCGGACCAGGGCACTTAAAATCGACCGGAGTTCCAAAAAGGTGCTGGTTGAAGATATTGATTCAGGCCGGCAGTATCATTTGCAGTATGACCAGCTGGTCATGGCCACCGGCAGCAGACCAAGGAAAATTCCTCTGCCCGGCAGTGAACTGGGCAATGTTTTTACTGTTTCCGGACTTGAAGAGGCCGTGCGAATTCGTGAAGCCATCAGCAAAGGAGCAGTGAACAGGGCCGTAGTTGTTGGAGCCGGTTTTATCGGCCTGGAAATGGCTGAAGCCCTTACTGATTTATGGGGAATCGAAACCACGGTGGTAGAGATCGCATCTCAGGTCATGCCAGGTTTTGTCAGTTCGGCAATGGCAGGAATGTCCAGGCAGGTCATGGAAGAAAACGGAATTAAATTTCTCGTGGGAGAAAAAGTTCTGGAGTTGATTGGTCCAGACAGGGTTACCAGAGTCAGAACAGATCAAAGAGAGATAGACGCGGATCTGGTAATCATGGCCGTGGGGGTTCAGCCCAATTCAGAACTGGCAGTCCAGGCCGGCCTGAAGGTCTCTGACAACGGGGCCATAATAGTAGATAAGCATATGCGTACTTCAGATCCGGATATTTATTCCGGGGGGGATTGTGTGGAAATCGAGAATCTGGTAACCGGCCGGCCGGGATATTTCCCTCTGGGATCCATGGCCAACCGGCAGGGCCGGGTCATCGGAACCAATCTGGCCGGAGGACAGGATACATTTCCAGGCGCGACAGGTTCCTTTGTTATCAAGCTGTTTGATCACGGAGTGGCCGGGACTGGCCTCAGTCTGGAATCGGCAAGGGATAACGGCTTCGATGCCATGAACGCTTTCGTGGTTCAGTTTGATAAGTCCCATTTTTATCCGGAAAAGGATTTAATAATAATGGAGCTGGTCTTTGAGAACAAAACAGGACGCATTCTGGGCATCCAGGGTATCAGCACTAATGGAGACAGCCTTAAAGGAAGGATTGATTCTGTAGCGGTGATACTGCCCGGCAAGCCCACCACCAAGGATATCAGCAATCTTGAACTGGCTTATTCCCCTCCGTTCAGTTCAGCCATGGACGCACTTAATAATCTTGGTCATACCGCTGAAAATATACTTCTGGGCAGAAATATCGGTATTGGTCCTGAAGAATTTGCCGAGCTCTGGAAGGACCGGGACAAGCAGGATGTGGTTTTTCTGGACTGCCGGGATGCGGAAAACGCAGTAGAGTATCTGGAAAAATATCCGGACAAATGGCATAATATCACTAATGAGTCTCTGGGTTCCAATATGGAAAAAGTGCCGAAGGCTGAAACCATAGTTCTGGTCTGCAATACCGGGGGGCGTTCATACGAAGCCCAGCTTAAGCTCAGAAGGCATGGAATAGATAATACCCTTAACGCTTATGGAGGGATGCAACTTTTAAAGAAGTGGGGGCTGGATATTTAATAATATATCCGGCATGCTGCTTAACAGCGTGCCAGAAAAGTCCTTACCAGGCAGGTTGTTCAAAAATTACAAGCGACAGTCCGGCACCCACTTAGGACGCCACTAAAGACTTATGCCGGGATAATACTCACTTAAGTGGGTGCCGGATAAACAGCAAAAAAAGTTCAAGGTCGCGGCGTATTTAGCAGGTGCGAGTTTGAACTTTTTACAGCGACAAAGCCAATTGGGAGATTTTTAACAACCTGTTAAGTAAAATGCGCCTTCCACCGGCCATAAATTCAGTGACGGCCTTTAAAATACGCAGAACAGATATGTATTTTTACAATTTGACCTTTATTAACCCCTGAAAGTCATGGAAAAAGAAAGTCAGAACACAGTGCAGATATCTTTTCAGACGCGCCTTGCCGGTGTCGCCCTGATAATGCTGTCGCTTATTATCATCGCCGCCTTTTCCCTGGGCGTTTTCCTGATTCTGCGCTGGACTGTAGTTTATCTGTCCGACATTCTCTGGCCTCTGGCCGTCTCCGGAATTATGGCTCTTATGCTGCGTCCTCTGGTTCTGTTGATACAAAAAAAGCTTGTGGGCCGGCGGGCAGCAGCCATTTTTCTGATTTACCTGGCCGGCCTTGTTTTTATGCTCTTCATTGCGGCTCTGGTCCTTCCCGTGATGGCCCATCAGGCCGGATCATTCATTGAGTACTTCCCGGCGTTACTGGAAAGGGTTTCAGCCTTTACGAGCGAGCATTTTCCGGACAGCGCCGGCTGGGTCCAAAAATATCTGAGCAGAGAAGCCCTGGATGAACATCTGGGAAAGATATCCGAATATGCAAGGCAGATAATGGAGACATCCATGCCTGCCCTGATCTCAATGGGCGAGTTTCTGGTCAGTACATTTACTCTTTTTGCCGGATTATTCATAATTCCTGTCTATCTGTTCTTTTTTTTGCTGGCCGATAAGAACCCCTTGAATATGCTCAAAAAAGAACTGACTTTTATTCCTGAAAAAGTTCGCGGAGACTTGATCTACCTGGCCCGGGAGTTCACCTCCATAATCCTGGCTTTTTTCCGGGGCCAGGTTATAATCGCCCTGGTAATGGGAGTGCTCATGGCTGTGGGTTTTTCCCTGGCAGGACTCCAATTCGGGGCTTTTTTAGGTCTTATGATCGGTCTTTTAAATATTATCCCTTATTTCGGCAGCATAGTGGGGCTGCTGGTGGTCATACCTCTGTCCTTTTTTCAGGACGGTGGCGGATTGATTCTTCTTCTGCTGATCCTGGGAGTCTTTGCCGCTGTGCAGCTTATTGAGGGCTATCTTTTGACCCCCAGAATTATGGGGCGCTCCACCGGACTTCATCCTTTGACCATCATTATTTCCATTTTTTTCTGGGGAAAGGTGCTTGACGGAATCCTGGGAATGGTTCTGGCCATTCCTCTGACAGCTTTTTTTGTTGTGGTCTGGCGGCTGATCAGGAAAGATTATCTGGATCCACCGGGTGGATCCAGGGCTGAAGGCAGCACTGGAGCAAGTTGATTCCATGCGCTTTTGTCTTCACATAAGCGTATTTTATAAAATTCAAAAACAGATGTTGAACTTGAGTCAGTGCATCCGGCAGTTGTCGGCCGGCAAAAAAATGACTTCACGGATTCACGGATGAAGGAAGCTGGTGAAAAAATGCTCGCCGGGATTGTAAATGACCCCTGTGGATCCTTCAGCAGAATACAAGGCCTGGTGCTTTGCCGGAAGGAGTTTCTGGAAGTTAAGTATCTGCGTTGCCCGGGGGAAGGATCTCCTGGATCACCGGCTGAAAAGTCTGTTCTGTGCTGTATTTATTCCGGGAATATGTCCTGATGGCTGCGTAGCTGAACAGGAGCAGCCCGAATCCTCCAAGCACTGACGAAAGATCCTGATTGTTCAGGGGATCCAGCCAGAGTCCTGCCGCTGCTCCCGCAACAAGGCTGATAAGAGGGATAATATATAAAATAAAGGAAGCCTTAAGTTCGTCTTCCATCCGGTAGGTAACCACTACATCCTGTCCCTGCTTTGCCCCGGGAGGATTGAGGGCTTCTATGATCATCCAGTCCTTTCCAAAAGGACTGCATATTCCGGCGCATGAGCAAGTAGAACAGGTACTTGATCTTTCAATTTTTACCCTGGCCAGGTTATGATTTACAGAGAGGACCTGGCCGTTTTTTCTGTTAACCGGGTTCATTGTTTGTCTATTATCCAGACCGAGCAGTTTTTTATTGACTTGACAATCTTGTTGGAAATGCTTCCCAGCAGCAACTTTTCCATGCCTGTAATTCCCCGTCTGCCCATAACTACTGTGTCATAACCTCCTTCTTTGGCTTCGGACATAATATCTTTGGCTATGCCTTCCTGCATGCTCTGGCTTCGGGTGTGAATATTATGCGGGGGAATTCCCCCTTGCAAAAGTATTTTGCAATACTCATCCAGGACGCGTTCCATGATTTGAAGCTGAACTCCGCTCTGTCCCCGTAATTCCTGCAGCTTGCTTTTGAATACCGGATGAATGGTGGGCTGTTTTTCCAGGTTGGGTGGGGTATCCAGGATATTGAGGAGGGTGATCAGGACTTTATCCGGCCGGACAATATTGGCAACATACTGAACAGCGCTCAGGGAATTTTTGGAGCCGTCAACAGCGATTAAAATTTTTTGCATAAGCCCTCTCCTGCGTTTAAAATGTCTTAACTGGGAACTTATTAAAAACACAAAAATGAATAACGCAAGAAAAATTAAATCACAAGTTTATGGATTACTCCGGTAGGACATTTTTCATAGCATAGTCCGCAGCCGGTACAGCGGCCCGGATCAACAACCGCCAGGGAATCAACCATTCTGATGGCGTATTCAGGACATACTTTTTTGCATAAGGAACAGCCAATGCAACCCACCTCGCAGATTTTTTTGACTACTTTCCCTGGATCATGAGACTGACAGAAGCATACTGATTTCTGGCTGATGGGGACCAGCTTGGGTATGCCCTTGGGGCAGACCTTGACGCAATTCCCGCAGGCAGTACATTTCCTGGCTTCGACCACTGGCAGCCCGCTCTTGAGCATGGTAATGGCTCCAAATGCGCATACTCTGGCGCAGGTTCCAAGGCCCAGACATCCGTAACTGCAGGATTTATCACCTCCGGATACGAGTTCAGCAGCCCGGCAGTCATTAATGCCATGGTAAATGAATTTATGGTCGGACGAGGTCTTGGTGCCGCTGCAGAACATCTGAGCTACCATTTGTTCCTCGGCGTTAACTTCTATGCCCAGAATTTCGGAAATGGCAGCCAGGGTTTCGCTGCCTCCAGCCTTGCAGTCCTGGGGTTCGGCATGACCGGATACTATTGCAGTGGCCAGGTCTGAGCAGCCGGCCAGTCCGCAGGCTCCGCAATTAGCTCCGGGGAGGGCGTCGTTTATTTGAGCTACCCTCGGATCTGTGGGGACATAAAAGGCTTTAGCGGTAAACCCCAGAATCAGACTCAAAAAAAGTCCCAGCAAACCCATGACAGCAATGGCGATGATTATCTGTTCCATATTATTGAATCCTTACTAGTCCAGACCCAGAAGCCCGGCAAAACTCAAGGCCATGATCCCGGCGGTGATCAGGGTAATGGGAACTCCCTGCAATACTTCCGGCACACTGGCTGTAGCAGCCATTCTTTCTCTTATGGCTGCCAGAAGAATCAGTACGATGGCAAAGCCTATGGCCGCAGAAATGGAGTAAACCAGGGTTTCCATGAAGGATCTGTCTTCCTGGATATTGAGCAGGGATATTCCAAAAACCATGCAGTTGGTGGTTATCAGGGGCAGGAAAATTCCCAGGGCCCTGTACAGAGGCGGTGAAACCTTTTGAACGATCATTTCAGTAATCTGGACATTGGAAGCGATGACCAGGATAAAGACCAGGGTTTGCAGGTATTCCAGATTGAAAACTTCAAGAACAGTCTTTTGAACAATCCAGCAGGTGGTGCCGGCCAGGGTGGTGACGAAAATAACTGCAAAGGACATGCCCACTGCACTGCTCATGGAACTGGAAACACCTACAGTGGGGCAGTTGCCCATAAACCGGATCAGAACAATATTATTGATAAACATGGCCGAGACCATCATCATAAGATAATCTTCCATGACCTTAACCTAACCTCTGTATTTTGTTTTTTTCGATTCTGGATGAAATAAGATTCATTGTGCCCAGTACAAGGCCGAATACCAGAAAGGCTCCAGAAGGCTGAAGCAGGTATTGGAATCCGGGGTAATTGTCAGGCATGATCATGGCTCCAAGCCAGGTTCCATTGCCCAGGACTTCCCGGATAGAAGAAATGACAACCAGAGACATGGTAAAACCCAGACCCATACCAGCGCCATCAGCCAGAGACAGATAAACCGGGTTTTTGCGGGCAAAGGCCTCGGCCCGGCCCAGAACCAGGCAGTTGACCACGATTAATGGAATCCAGATGCCCAGGATGAGGAACAGGGGATAAAAATAGGCCTTCATCATCAGTTCAACAATTACCACGCCAGTGGCGATTATGCTGATAAAAACCGCGATACGCACCTTGTCCGGAACCAGGTTGCGAATAGCAGATATGAGTCCGTTGCTTAAGAGCAGGACGAATAATACGGCCATGCCCATGCCCAGAGCGCTTTCCACATTGGTGGAGACCGCCAGGGCCGGGCATATTCCCAGGGCAAAACGCAGAGGGGCAACCTCTTTCCACAGTCCTCTGGTAAAAACTTTTAAAATGGAATCAGCCATGTCCTTCTCCTTTAGTCAAGTTCCAGATGATCCTGAAAATCTCTGTACATGGCAACGCCTCGGCGCACCGCGCTGGTCATGGCAGAAGAGGATACTGTGGCGCCGGTGATCCCGTGAATACTTCCCCCGTCAGATCGGAGCCGAAACTCCATATCAAGAGGAACATCTTCAAATTGCCGACCAAAATCAGCAACGTCAATGATTTTGGTGCCAAGCCCCGGAGTTTCTGAATGAGTGGTTACAGCTGCCCCCTGGAGACTATTTTCTTCAGGATCAATGGCCAGCATAACACCCACCGGACCTCCGTAACCCGTGCCATAACTTTCAAAAGCGACAGATATTATTTCTTCCTGTTTTTTGGCTATGAAAACAGTCAGTTCCTGAGCCTGGCCATCCTGATCCATATCAATGGTCATGCGGTCGGACACAGGATCATTATCATAGCCTTCCGGAAGAATTTTTTTAAGAGCAGGCTCCTTGATGTAAAGTATCTGCTGGTATTCAATCTGCTCCCTGGTGTTTATTTTGACCATGGCCAGCGCGCCGCCGCATAAAGCCGCTACCAGGGTCATAACGGTAATCATCCGGAAAAGATCTTTTCTGGTCATTACTGGTATGCCTCAAAAAACAGGTTAATCTCATGAAAATGCTTGCAAACTATTTTACTTCCCAAACCGCAGCCCCAGGCTTTTTTTCTTGCCAAAAGCAGATGGCTTTATCTTATCCAGCAAAGGAGTAAGCAGGCTGGCCATAAACACGGCAAAGTAAACCCCCTCGGTCCATTGGGACCAGGTTCTGATGATAATTGCCAGGACTCCGGCAAACAGACCGAAGGCAATCATTCCAGGTTTGGTTACCGGTGAGGAGCTGAAATCCGTGGCCAGAAAAAAAGCTGCCAGAAAAGTACCGCCGGCCAGGAGGTGAAACAGGGGTGATGCGTATGTATGACCATCAATAAGCCAGAAAATGGACGAAAAAATAAACATGCCCGTCAGCATAGCCGCGGGAATATGCCAGAATATGGTCCGGGTAAGGATGAGCCAGACTCCTCCCGCAAGCAGAGCCATTTTAGAAGTTTCTCCAATAGGACCGACAACATCCAGTCCCACGAAAAGAGTGCCCAGGGTGTAAAATTCCCTGGCCATATAGAGCCCCTCATATCTGAGAATATCCAGGGCAGGGAGGTCGGCGAACATATCCCTGTCCGGCAGAGGCCAGTCTTCCATGGCCATGGGATATGAAACTTTCAGGGCAACCCAGGCTATAAGAACTCCGTTAAACGGGTTACAGCCCAGCCCTCCGAATATCTCCTTGCCCAGAAAGATCATCAGGAAGGCGCCCAGCACAATCATCCACCAGGGCAGGCTCGGGGGCAGCATAAGAGCCAGCATAAGTCCTCCGGCTACCGCGCTTAGATCATGAACCGCTGATTTTCTCCGGAAAATTTTCTGAAGGAAGATTTCCCAGACAACAGCGGAGGAAACGGTTATGGATATGATTCGAACTGCCTGCATTTCATAAAGATAAATGCCGACCAGACTCACCGGGATCAGGGCGACGATCAGGTTTCGCATCATTTTCCGGATGGAATTTTTGCCGTGGATGTGCGGGCCGGCCGCAGCAATCATCTGCGAAGTGTTCACAGCCGACTCCTTTGTTTGAATATTTCAAATTTGCCAAACTGGATCCAGTGCAGGAGGGGAATGTTTGAGGGACAGACATACGAGCAGCAGCCACATTCAAAACATGAAGAAAGCTGGTATTTCTGGGCCTGGCCATAGTCAGCCTTTTCCACAAAGCCGGCAATCATGAAAGGAAGAAGCCTGGCCGGACACACGTCAACGCAAAGACCGCATTTGATGCAGGTCACGGGTGGCTTTAGAATAATGTTTTCTTTATTGAGGATGAAAATTCCCTGAATATCTTTGGTCACCGGCATGGAGGCATCAGCCAGGGTTTGTCCCATCATGGGCCCTCCGGCAATAAGTCTGGCTTGAGGATGAAGATCGTAGGAACATGCCTCAAATATCTTCCGGATGGGTGTGCCTATCTGGACCTGGATATTCTCATAAAGCTTTCCCTCAAGATCTCTGACAGTAATGGTCCGTTGTGTAGAAACCAGACCTGAACCCAGGGCAGCCAGGGAGTCAACGCTCAGGACCAGACCGTCTATGTCCTGGCTGTGCATGATATCCCGGCAGGGAATGGTGCACATGACCTCTTTGCCCAGGATGGCCTTGACCAGAAGATAGTCAATGGCCTGGGGATATTTGTATTTTAGGGGCACCATGACCAGGTTCTCGGGCAGCCGGGAGGTAAGTCCGGCAATGACATCGGCGTGGACTTCGTCCAGGACAATAAACACCTGGGGTATATCCAGGAAATCCTGGATGATTTTTATTGCTTTGAGAATGTGGTCAAGTCTTTGGGTCAGGGTCCTGATCCTGCTGGAAAAGAAGGGCTCCACATCCATGGCGTTTACTATGAGAGTGTCTACATGGTTGAGTTTAGCTTCATCAAGCTTGACTGCAAGAGGAACCGTGTCTTTGTCAAAGTCCACCATCCCGGTCAGAAACGTGGATTCCAGAAGGTTTTTGCCGGCCTTGAAAGGAGTCTGGTTGATCTCCCCCTGGTTCTGAATGATCACCGCGGACATTCTTTTGCCGGAAAAATGCACAAATGATTTGGTAACCTCAGTCACCTTCCCTGAAACCGGAGAATGCAGACATGCTCCGTGTTCAAGAGGGCTGTGACCGATTAAATCTCCCGCCTGGATCTCCTGCTTCTTTTTGACTGCAGGCAGGCATTCCGGACCCAGGTCCTGCTTCATAGGAATAATGACCTGCTCACCTGGAGGGACAGAAAGAATAGGCCGGTCAAACCCGGTATGAGAGACAGGGAGCCTGAGCCCCCCTTTAAAACTAACCGCGTCCATAGATTTGTTTTCCTGGTTTTTTTAAGTGTCGCAGTTCTGGAGATCATGACCTGCAGCCACGCACATTCTTTTTGTGGCTGCTGTCCATTCGGTTGTCCAGCAAGGCTGTCGTGACACAGGTGCAAAGACTATATTGATAAAACCGGATAAGCAGTCAATGAAGAACATTTTTTCACAAACTTTTTAATGCCAAATTCAGGTTTTTTATAAGCTTGCTGACCATTATCAGAGTGATTCATGCTCATTGCAGTTGCAAACATGATTTCGCCAAATGGATTATTTTTACCTGTATACGGATGTCCGGGAAAGTTTCGGGGCGCAGTTTAAAATCCCGGACTTGAGTACACAGTGGCTTCCTGGTTTTTATTCTGTTCAATGAGATGAACTTCAAACAGTTTCGAGTCAGCAGCCAGCTTAAGTGATTCCTCCGGGTCCATAATCAGCATGGCTGTAGCCAGAGCGTCGGCCAGGGCGCATGACTGCGCCTTTACCGTGGCGCTGACTACGCGCTGGCGAACAGGCCGCCCTGTAAAAGGGTCTATTATGTGGCTGTAACGTTGTCCGTCTTTAATGAAAAAATTTCGGTAGTCACCACTGGTGGCTACTGCCTGGTTTATCAACGCAAGGGTCTTGATCAGATCATCAGGACCTGCTTCCGGGGCTGGAATGCTTATCCCGATTTTCCAGAGGGTATTGTCCGGCCTGCGATCTCCCGCATATACTTCACCTCCAATGTCCACCACAAAAGAATGGAGGTTCATTTCCCGCAAGGCCCCGGCAATGGAATCTACTGCGTATCCTTTGGCTATGCCTGAGAGATTGAGTCTGGTGCCTGAATGGGTCTTGATCAGACAGTCCTGGTTGTCCATAATGATTTTATTCAGCCCTGCGCCGGTCAGGGCTTTCTGTATCCGGGACTGCTCAGGAATCGTCAGGTCCTGTTTGTGAGGTCCAAATCCCCATATATCTATAAGGGCTCCTAAAGCCGGATCAAAGGCGCCCCGGGTAAGCTGGTATGCCTTGAAGCTGATGCGCATGACTTCGGCAAAATCGGTTGACGGGCAAAATTTTTTTCCGGATTCAAGCTGGTTGAATCCGGAAACTTCGCTTTGCGGATCAAAAACCGACATACTCTGGTTAATTCTTTTGAGCAGCTCGGTGATGGTATCTTCAGCCTGTTTAGCCTCGTCTTCGGTGGCACTGGCCAGGGTTATCCGAAAATAGGTGCCCATGGTCCAGCCCTGGATAATGCGTTCTTTACCCGGCTCCTCCTGCCTGCACGCAGCCAGGCAGAGGCATGAAGATAAAATGGTAAATATTAAAAGGATACGCAACTTTGCAGTCATTTCAGTATATTGTTCCGGATTTTCTAGGGCTATGCAGTCATTAGTAACGATTTGCAGCTAGTCGCTGTCCATATCCGCGTTCCGGTGCAAGTGTCTGGCCGTTCTAAAAAAATTTTCTGTCAAATAAAAGATGAGTAAAGTATCCGAAGACGGATGCCAGGTAAAAGGGCAGAATACTTTTCCAGGCAACCTGGTAAAAAATGATGGGAATGATAAAGATAATTAATGGCAGAAGAAACATGGCCCACCAGGTATGTATCCATCCCCGGTGTCTGCCCACCACCGGAAGCATGGCGCAGAACCCAAGCACAGCCGCCCATTTGTAATGACCAAGAACCATCAGGGTCAGGTTGATTACCGCCAGAAGGAAATAGAAAAGTTTCTGACCCACAGAATCGGTATCCACATCCGGGAAAAGACTTCCCAGAATCACAAAAGACATGAGCAGGACGGCTTCTCCTGGTTCAGGAGTGTACCAGCCCAGCCAGTTGGCGATTGCCAGACATCCGGAGCCGAGGATAAGTGCTCCGGTTGCATGGCCCTTGTATCCGGGCATGTTGATCTCCAATATTTTTTTGACTTGCTAAAAAATGCAGTGTAAAAATATGCCTGTTTATGTCAACTCCCATTTAAGGGGTTAATACTTTTGATGGAAGAAAATTATGGAAAATGAAATTCCGGTTGTGGATGTTTCTCCCAGATGCCTGGATCAGTCCCGATCCTTTTACCTCCAGAAAAGGATGCATGAAAAAATTGACGATTATCTGGAATATGATTTTTCAGCCATTCAGAGCAATGCCCTTAATGTTTTTTTTGATCTGTCCCAGGAGTTTGATTCATTTGACGACTTCCTTTCCATAATCGTTCTCATTCCCAAGGTGTTTTTTAATCTGGAATGCAGCCTGTATCTGCTCCGGGAAAACAGGGCGGACAAAATTGCCACTTGTTTTACAGAAAATGATGATTCCGGGGCCTGCGCGGGCAAGCTGATTTTCGCTTCCAGTCCAGAAGTGGTGGATGATTGTCTTTATCTGCCAATCAAGGGGAATGCTGAACTTATTGATCAGCTTCCCTTTAGTTCTCCCAAAGGACTTATCGGCATGCTGGAAGTGTTTCCGGCCCTGAACCTGTCCGCCCATGAAAAGCTTTTTTTTGAAAAATACGCCAACCGGGTAGGTTTTCAGTTGCATATGCGCATGATCAGCCGGAAAAATCAGGAGCATTTACAATTCATTCGTACCCTGGTCAAGGATATCGGGCATAACGTAATTGTGCCCAATATGTTTTTCAAACTTTACTACCGTCGCCTGGAGGCAAACATTAAAGCACTCGGGGATTTAAAAATTGAGATGGCCAGGGTTTTGCAGCCTCGGCCGGAAGATGATCCAAGATCTCCTTCTTCCCAGGCGATGGACAAGATGAAGTATATTCATGAAGGGCTTAAAGACCAGTTCGGAGAAATACTCAGGCATTATGAGCAGACCAGTCTTTTTCTGGAGACTCTTTTGCGCAGAAGTCATTTTGAGCAGGGCAAATACGTTCTGGAGAGGAAGGTGTGCAACTTCAAAAGTCAGATTATTGATCCCCAGATAAAGCGTTTTACCCGCGAATTCAAAGAAAGAGGAATAAGCATAGCCCTGGCAGGGGTTCCTGACCAGGAAATTGAAGTGGTGGTAGATCTTGGGCTTATAAGCCAGGTGTATGCCAATCTTTTTTCCAACGCTTGCAAGTATGCCCGGGAAGTGACTGACTTTGCCGGGAACCAGACCAAGTTTATTTCATACGGCTGGGAGCACAAGCCTGATTATTTCGGGCCAGGGCTGCATGGAATCAAGCTTAATGTTTTCAGTACAGGTCCCCATATTGCTCCTGAAGATCAAAGGAATCTTTTCAGCGAGGGATTCAGGGCCGGCAACACTGAAAAAGAGCAGGGCACAGGACATGGCCTGTTTTTTATTAAAGAAATTGTGGAATTGCATGGAGGAGAAGTAGGCTATGAGCCAACTCCCCTGGGAAATAATTTTTTCTTTATCCTGCCTGTGAATGACCGGCCCTGAGTACACTTGATTGTTACTGTCCGCAAAGGAGTTAATTTCCATCCGGAAATAAGTTCTTTCCGGATGGAAATTAAGCGGTTCATGTTGATTTTTTCAGGAATTCTTCCATGGCCATGGCCGGCAGGCTTAACAGCTGGACCGAGCCCCTGGAGCCCAGTTCCACGGACATCTTCATGATGGTTTCATTGTCCGGGGCTTCCACAATATTTACAAAGTCGTACTCGCCCATGACCGCGTACTGCTGAATGACCCTTACTCCCATGTCTTCGAGCTCTTTATTGACCTCCATCACCCGGTTGGGTTTTTCCTTTAAGGTCTTTCTGCCTTCATCAGTCAGTCTGCTTAAGATTACGTACTGTCCCATGATTTCCTCCTAGAGTTTAGGGTTTATGAGTGTTTCGCGTATTGCCGCCCCTGTCAGGGCGCAGCCCTTGATTCCCTGATGATGTCGGCCAGTTCTCTGGCCGCAGTTTCAGGGCTTGGGGCCGAACATATGGCTGAAACCACAGCTATTCCGTCAATACCCGTGCTGATAATTTCCCTGAGATTGGATTTATTTATCCCGCCTATGGTTATCAAAGGTCTGTCAGTCATCCCCCTGGCCCTGGCTAAACCTTCGATGCCAAAGGGTTCGGTAGTATCCGCCTTGGTGGGGGTTGGAAAAACCGGGCTGAGGCTCAGGTAGTCCACATCGCTTTGAAGCGCTTCCCGGATCTGTTCGCAGGTGTTTATAGACACCCCCAGAATTTTGTCAGGACCGATCATCTCTCTGACCACGGCACAGGGCAGATCACTCTGCCCCACATGGACTCCGTCTGCCTGGCAGGCCAGGGCAACATCTACCCGGTCATTGATTATCAAAGGCACGTGGGAATATTGCAAAGCCCTTTTCATGGCCTCTGCCAGATGTAAAAAGTCCCGGGTATCAGAATCTTTTTCCCTGATCTGGACAATATTCACTCCCCCGGCAACCGCGCCCCTGACCACATCCACAAGGTTCCGGCCCAGGCAAAGCCCCTGGTCAGTGACCAGATAAAGGGAGTAATCAATGTTATTATTCATGTTACAACTTTGCGGCTTCGTTTATGACCGAGCGCATGAACGCCGGCAGATCGTCCGGTGTCCGGCTGGTAATAAGGTTTCCGTCAATGACCACCTCCTGGTCAATCCAGTCTGCACCGGCGTTTTCCAGGTCATCTTTGATGGCGATAAACGATGTCACCTTTGCTCCCTTGAGAATGCCGGCTGAAGCCAGCATCCATCCGGCGTGGCAGATGGCTGCAACGATTTTGCCCTGTTCATGCATGCTTTTGACCAATTGGACCATGTTTTTGTTTCTGCGCATATGATCAGGAGCGTATCCCCCGGGTATGATCAAAACAGAGTACTGATCCGCGCGGACTTCTTCAGCCCCCAGATCTGATTTGACGGAAGTTCCTTCTTTGCCGGGATATATTTCTCCAGCCCGGGGAGCCACTACATGGGTTTCTGCCCCTGCTTCGCGCAGCCTGTAATAGGGATAGATAAATTCATAGTCATTATACATCTGTTCTACAAATACC
>JAWOGL010000048.1:0-5208 GCA_046496945.1 Desulfonatronovibrio sp. | reverse complement strand
ATAATACTCACTTAAGTGGGTGCCGGATAAACAACAAAAAAGTTCCCGGAATCATTTTTTATTACTTTTCAACGTTGAACATTGAACATTGAACATTGAACGTTGAACTAAACTTGCAGCGACAAAGCCAATTGGGAGATTTTCAACAGTCTGTTAAGCGGACATTGACGCCACATCCCTGCAGGCCTGCTTCAGCGGGTCCAGCATCTCATCCACGGTTTCGTAAGTCACATAGGTCCCCCGGGAAAAATGCATAAGCACCCGGTTGAGCGACTCAGGGATATAGGGAAACAATTTCCGGAGATTCATCAGTCTGTTGGGAAATAACAGGGAAAAATCATCAGCATCGGTTTTTTCCAATACTTTTTTCCCAACATCAGATGAAGCCAGGGCCTGGCTTTCATGAACCCCCTTTCCTGTAAGAAAAAGCAATATCCCTCCCAAACCGAATATATCAAGGCCAAAAGGATTTTCAACGCTTTCATAGGCGTAATCGAAATCTATCCAGCGAAACGCGGCTGTTCCCCTTTCCACAAAAATATGATCTCTGCGGATATCTCCGTGTCTTTCGCCCTGCCTGTGCATATCAGCAATAGCCTGACAGGAGCCGGTAAACTTTTCCAGCATCCCGGGAAATGCTTCATAAAAAAACTGTTCATGACCGGCTTCAATACTTTCCACCGCGTTATCAAGGCTTTTGCCGTTGATCACTTCCAGTATCCTGACGGGATTACCCGCTGAATCATGGATGGTCACTCCCTGCATGTATCTGTCATCGCCCTTTATCTGATCAAGGATACGGGATTCCTTTTCAGGGCTTCGATAGCAGTTAATGACCAAAGCACCTATCTTTTGATCAAACCTTTCATGAAAAACCAGCTTGAGTATAAATCTTTCCCCGGTTTCAAGCTCTCTGCAGCGCTTGACCCAGAATTTCGGATCTTCCATGCCGAATCTTCTTTCAGCCTCATCACGAAGCACCAGAAAATGTCTGTTCTTCAGTCTGATAACATCGCCATAGGTAATGTCCGTAAAATCAGAAGTGTCAGTGACCAGCTTCCGGCAATGCTTAAGCGGAAACGAGGGCATTAGCTCCCTGATTATCTCTCTGGCTGAGTCAGACATGGCTTTGCTCCTTCATGTATAACAACAAAATTTCCCAGACGGCCGCAAATCTTTTCCCTGCGATAGGAAAAAAACAGATCTTCGTGACACCTGGTACAAAGGTCAACGGAATAAATATTATCCGGTTTCAAACCGGCCAGGATGAGTTGTCTCCTGGTAAGAGACCACAAATTCATGCATCTGGTCCTAAAGTCATAATAATCCCGGAATTCATCTGTCCAATGCCTGCTGAAATCGTCAAACTCCGCGCAGCAGGGACCCAGGCTGGGACCGCGAACCGCCAGGACATCTCCGGGACTGATCCGGTAAAAATTGCAAAACTCTCTTACCCCGTTTAATGGAAAGTGCGCCCGGTTTCCCCGCCACCCCACGTGCAGGCCGCAGGCGTATCCGCCGGATTCATGGACCAGAAACACCGGCTGGCAGTCCGCGGTCTTGATCATCACCGCGGTGTCCGGAGTTGAAATTCCTGCTCCGTCACCCGGGATATCAGACCCGGAAATAAAATCTCCCTCAGGATCAAAAAGGATGTCGCTGCCATGGACCTGTTTTAACTCCACCACCCTTTTAAAACCTAATTCTTTTTTGAATATCCGCCGGTTACTTTCCACGTTTTCCCGGGAATCTTCAACCTCAAAGGAAATGTTACTGGACCTCCAGGCCCCGCAACTGACCCCACCAAGCCTGGAGCCAAACGCGCATAAAACGTTGGGGACTCCTGGAAACCTGAATTGCAGAAAACTCAAATTCAACTCCCGGTCTTAAATAAGACCTTTTCGGTTATTACCATATTCACCGGCACATCCCACTTATCTGCGGGCAGTTGATCCACTACTTGAAAGTCATAGGCAAAACCAATAAGCAGAGGTCTTGGTCCGGGCAGGGATTTTAGATACCGGTCAAAAAAACCCTGCCCGTAACCCAGCCTGCAGCCCTGTCTGTCAAAGGCCAATGCAGGCAAAACACACAGGGCCGGGCCCTGGTTGACAAAAAGTTTTGATGGATCAGGACAGGGCTCGTCTATGCCGCAGTACCCGGGAATAAGATCCTCAAACCCTGTAATCCGGTAAAAATCCATGCATCCCTGCTCTTCCGTGCGGCATTTGGGAACATAAACCTTTCTGCCCTGATCAAGGAGCACGGACAGAAGAGGCCTGGTATCAACCTCTTTATTGACCGGAAGATAGGCCAGATAATAAAGATAATCTTCCAAACCAGGAAAATCCAGAAACCTTTGGGTAATTTTCCGGCTCCTGGTCTCTACCTGTCCGGCATCAAGGCCGGACCTGAGAGAGATCATTTTTTGACGGTACTTTTTTTTAGTCATAATTTTTTAATTCTGGAGATAATGCATGAACAATCCCTATGTAAGAGGAATTATTCTCGGCGGTTCAGTGGGCTTTATAGCCACCTGGTTCGGCATGGACCCCATCAGAGCCCTGTTTTTGGGCATACTCTGCGGACTCCTGGCGGTATTGACCAGGATGGCCGTGCAGAAAAGAAAAAACAGGGACCTATAATTCCAGGTATTGCCCGGTTACTGACTCAGGGTTGGCCCTTATTTGCTCCGGTGTTCCCAGAGCTACGATTCTGCCTCCATTTTCACCGCCGCCGGGACCCAGGTCAACCACGTAATCAGCCCCGGCTACAACATCAAGGTTATGTTCAATTACCACAATACTTGCGCCCCGGTCTACCAGTTTATTCAAAACCTGAAGGAGTTTGCCCACCTCATGGGTATGCAGGCCGGTAGTGGGCTCATCCAGGATATAAAGAGTGCCGGGAAGACTTTTCTTGCTGAGTTCCCTGGATATCTTGATCCTCTGGGCCTCGCCTCCGGACAGGGTGGTAGCCGGCTGCCCAAGCTTTAAGTATTCCAGGCCCACTTCTTCCAGAATGCCCAGCTTCCGCTCCAGGATGGAATAACTGGAAAAGAATTTTCTGGCCTGGCGCACCGAAAGGTCCAGCACCTGGGAGATATTGAGCCCCTTATATTCCACATCCAGGGTTTCCCGGTTATATCTCTTTCCCTTGCACACTTCGCAAGTCACATACACATCCGGCAGAAAGTGCATTTCCACCTGGATCTGGCCGTCTCCCCGGCAGGCCTCGCACCTGCCCCCCCGGACATTAAAACTGAATCTGCCAGCCTTGTATCCGCGTTTTCTGGATTCAACAGTCTGGGCGAATATCTTTCTGATTTCATCAAAGACCTTGGTATAAGTCGCCGGGTTGGATCTGGGGGTCCTGCCTATGGGCGACTGGTCAATGGAAATAATCTTTTCCACTGATTCCGCCCCTTCAATGCCTTCAATGATGCCCGGATTATCCACTTTGAGCCCTCTGGCCAGGGCCAGGTGTTTATACAGAGAATCCACCACCAGAGAACTTTTTCCTGAACCTGACACTCCGGTAACCACCACCAGATTTTGCAGTGGCAGCTTGAAATCAATATTTTTCAGATTGTTGGTCCTGATCCCGCTCAGGGTAATATATCCTTCAGAACTGCGCCTTTTTTCAGGCCTGGGAATCGCCAGCTCACCCCGCAGATACTTGCCTGTCAGAGAATCCTCCTGACTGAGCAGTCCCTGTGGAGTGCCCTGAAACACGATCTCTCCTCCCAGAGCGCCTGAACCTGGGCCCAGTTCCACGATATGGTCAGCAGATTTTATAGTGGCCTCGTCATGCTCCACCACCAGCACAGTATTGCCCCGGGCCTGAAGCTTTCGCAATGTATTGATGAGGCGGTTATTGTCCCGCGGATGAAGGCCGATACTGGGCTCATCCAGAACGTAAGTCACCCCCACCAGTCCCGAACCCAGCTGTCCGGCCAGCCTGATTCTCTGAGCTTCTCCCCCGGACAGGGTGGACATGTTCCTGGAAAGACCAATATAATCCAGTCCCACATTGACCAGAAATCTCAGTCTGTGGGTCAATTCAGCAATCAGAGGCCCTGATATCTTCTGACTGGACTGACTGAACTTCAGACCTTCCAGCCATTCCAGAGCCCTGGCAATGGACATCTCAGTAAACTCCCGAATATTCAAATCCTTTACATACACTGAAAGGGCTTCAGGACGAAGCCTTGCCCCCCTGCACTGAGGGCAGGGACGGGACTGCCTGAATCTGGACAGTTCGTCGCGCCAGATATGCCCGAAGCCATAGCCCTGCTCAAGCAGGGCCAGCACGCCTTCAAAGCCTGTTGAAGCGTCCCCAATAAACAGGGCTTCCAGAGCCTGGGGAGTGTACTCAGCAAGACTGGTGTCCAGCTTGAATCCGTATTTTTTGCCCAGCTTCCTTAGCTCGGGTTCATACCTTGCCAGTATCCGCGGATTCTTCCAGGGAATTACCGCGCCCTGGTTAAGACTGAGTCCCTTATTGGGGGCTATAAGTTCAGGTTCAAAATAATCCACAGTGCCGATTCCTGAACAGGCCCTGCACGCACCCTGAGGGCTGTTGAAAGAAAAAAGCTGGGGACTGGGCCGGGGCAGGGATATTTTACAGTCCGGGCAGACCGCTTCGGTACTGAAAAAAATATCCTCTCCGTCAACAACTGATATCACCAGGGCGCCCTGGCCGAAACTCAGGGCCATTTCTACCGAATCAGCCAGTCTCTTGCGGATTTCAGGTTTGAGAACCAGCCGGTCCACCACCAGCTCAAGGGTATGGCGCTTGTTTTTTTCCAGAGAGGGAAGAGGTTCCAGATTCTGCACCTGTTTATTTATCCTGACTCTGGCAAATCCCTGGGCCTTAAGTTTCTTGAGCAGATCAGCATGGGTCCCTTTTTTGTTCTCAACTAAAGGACTCATAACCATGAATTTGGTATCCTTTTTCATTTCCATGATGTTATCAATAATCTGAGAAGCAGACTGCGCCCTCACTTCTCTGGAGCATCCAGGGCAGAAAGACCGGCCCAGCCTGGCAAAAAATACCCGGAGAAAATCATAAATCTCTGTAACGGTTCCCACTGTGGAGCGCGGATTCCGGGACAGGGTGTGGTGCACTATGGAAATAGCCGGAGAAAGCCCCGCGATTTTTTCCACCTGGGGTTTGTCCATCTGCGGAAGAAACTGTCTGGCATAG
>JAWOGL010000034.1:0-8615 GCA_046496945.1 Desulfonatronovibrio sp. | reverse complement strand
CAGAATAGTATGTATTTTAGTTTTGCCGGCCAGTTTCTTCTTTTTGAGCTCTTTTACTTCCTGATCCTCGGCCGGAGTCAGATATGGTTTGGTTTCATATTTTTCAAGCATTTTTTCATAAGAAATATGTTTGTCCCACAGGTCTTTCAAGTCTTCATCTTTTTCAGCGTATTTAGCGATCAAATCCCTTTCATACTGCTCCATGTCGACCTCCTTAGTTGCAATTAATATATTTTTTCATAAAGATACTCCATAACTTCTCATCAACCCCGGAAACTATTACTCTTTTCTCCCTGCTGGTCAAACCTTTATCAATGAAAAGCTGATTCTTTTTAATTCTCAGGATACCGGCAAGGAAAGTACACAGGAACTTATTGGCTTTACCGTCCACCGGCGGGGATTGAATCCTTATTCTGATCCTGCCCCCGTGTTCTCCGGCTACTTCATTTGTCCTGGCCCCGGGCTGGACCAGGATTTTCATTCTCCAGGTCGAATCATCAATTTTTTCCAGAAATTCCTTGTTCATGTCCTTTTAACAGCTTATTGAAAAAGTCCTTACCCAGCAGTCTGTTAAACTAAGCAGGGTCCAGGCCTTCAGCCCAAAATGCCGGGTTGTTTTTTACTATCCCATTTTTCTCAAGATCACGCATACTGCAAAAGGCTAACGGCTCATAAATGACGGCTAACGGCTCGCATCTCAAATCAGGCATTCTGCAGAAACTTCAGCTTTGACTCGGCTTCTTCCAGCTGCAGGTTATCCTCATCCTGGGAATCAAGAAGTTTAAGATGGGATTCGATCATGGACCTGAGCTTTATTTCAAAATGAGCCCTCTGCTTTTTTAGTTCGGAAATATCCTCATGAATCTGGGCCAGACGTTTATGGGCATGCCTGAGAATGTCTTCCGACTTGGCCTGAGATTCCTTTATGGTCAATTTGGCTTCCTTCTGAGCATTGGCCTTTATGTCATCAGTCATTTTCTGAGTGGTAACCAGGGTACTCTGCAAAATTTCCTGCCTGCTCAAATGCTCTTCAAGCTTTTCTTCAAGAGATCTTACTCTCCTTTCCAGATGCATCTTTTCTTCGGCCAGAGAACCTACATAATCAGCAAGCTCCTGCAGAAAATTTTCCACATCCTGTTTTTTATAACCGATGAGAGAAGAACAAAACTTCTTGTTGAGAATATCTATCTTGGAAATTTCCATATTTCCATCCTCCGTAAAAAAATTAAGGTTCATCCGGCTAAAGCGTGCGTAACCGGGAAAAGGCTTAAAGCCATGCTGAATCTATGTTTGGGCCAGGGCATAAGAAATTATTGTCTCTCGCCCGCTCCAGGAGTCGCTTGAGCCGCGGAGGGCGCTGAGAAGAGAAGCCATTTTTGCATTTCTGCGAAGCGCAGTAATGCAAAAGGATCTCGCCCCGGGCGGGGAGTTTGTTATTCATAGCCACCGGCTCGGTGGATATGAATATTAAATTTCTTTCTCCTGCCTTGCTCTGCGTCTCTAGGCCTTCTTAGGCCGGGCGTGAGATATTCTTTTCTTCACATGCAAGTACGCTTAAACCGGAAGAACCAAAATTAACCCCAAGCTCAGTCCCGAGGTCAACCTTCCGGACTCAAAATCATGCAGGAACAACAGCCGGGCGTTATCACCTGATTCCTGCCGCCATCTGAAACAGACTCTGAATAACGAACATACGGGTAAACTGTATAGCAATCAAGACTACTATGGGCGAAAGATCCAGTCCACCCATATTGGTAAACGGCAGCCAGCGCCTGACCAGGTTAAAGGCCGGTTCAGTCAGCCTCCTGATTATACTGACTATAGGATTGTATGGATCCGGGTTAACCCAGGTAAGCAGGGCTGAAATAATTATCAGCCAGAAATATAAAGAAAGCAGGGTGTCAGCCACGCTGATGATAGCCGTCAGGAAGTTGCCAAAAACAAACATTGCTCCTCCAAAGATAACAGGAATAATAACCTGTGCTTAATAATCATTATAAATTACGCATCAAAAATTCCCTCAGCACCCGGAAATCGGGTATGAGCATCTGGGCCTGCAGGTTTTTATTCTTGTAAGCCCAGAAAGGCGTCTGTGCCCCCAGGGCTGTATCCTGATCAACACTTGAATCGCCGATAAACACCACTTCTTCCGGAGACAGGGACCAGTGATCCAGGATCTTGAAAAGACTTTCGGGATGTGGCTTGGGCCTGCTCACATCCGCCGCTGTAACCACCGGCTGAAAAAAATGCTCCAGATCAAAAGTGGTAAGCAGGAGGTTCATGGTGGTGGTCCGGTTGGTATTGATAGCGGTCTTAACCGGCTTATCCGTCAGAAACTGCATCAGTTCCACCACTCCCTCTTCCATTCGCATATAAGGCAAAAACCTCGAATAATCCAGCTTATCCCTGATCATGGGGAACTGAGCTTCATAGCCTCGCGGAAGAATAAAGCTGAAAGAATCCTGCACGGAATGGGTGTGTACGTATTCTTCCTGTTCTGGCGACATAGGCGGGAGATCAAAGCAGCTTCTCACCTCATTGTAGAACCTTATGTTTACATCCCTGGAATCGAAAAGGACTCCATCACAGTCAAAAATTATACCTTTTAAGTTCTTTAAATTTAACCCTTTTAAAAAGGGGTCGCATACTAACAAAAAGTACCTCCGAGGTTTAGCAGATGTCAAAGCCTGAAACAAAGGCCGTCAGCGCAAAGCAGTCTGGCGGCCCCGGACTTCCGCCTGCTATTTTAAAGCCTGGGGAAAATAGTCCACGCTCATTTCCCGCAGTTTGTATTTTTGAACTTTTCCGCTGGCAGTCATAGGATATCCATCAACAAAAGCCACGTATTTGGGCGTCTTATACCTGGCTATCTTTCCTCTGCAGAAATCCCGGACATCTTCCGGAGAATAGTCATAGTCCTGCTTGAGGATGATGAACGCTCCTACTTCTTCACCGTATTTCTGACTGGGCACGCCCACTACCTGAACGTCCTGCACTCCCTCCAGGGTATACAGAAACTCTTCAATTTCTCTGGGATAAATATTCTCCCCGCCCCTGATGATCATATCCTTAAGGCGGCCCGTAATGCTCAGGTATCCATTCTCATCCATTACCCCCAGGTCGCCCGAATGAAGCCATCCATCTTGTTCAACCGTAGCTGCCGTCTCTTCAGGCATATTGTAATATCCTTTCATTACATTGTATCCCCGGCAGCACACTTCCCCCTGGACCCCTGCTTCAGTAACCAGCTCTGCGGTGTCAGGATCAATGAGCCTGACTTCAATTTCCGGCATGGGCCGCCCTACTGTTTCCACCCGCTTGTTTATATCGTCTTCTGTGGTGGTCTGGGTGATTACCGGAGAAGCTTCGGTCAGACCGTAGCAGATGGTAACATCCTTCATATTAAGCTTGTCAATGACCTGGCGCATTACCTTAATGGGACAGGGAGATCCGGCCATTATTCCGGTACGAAGGGAACTGTAATTAAACTTCTGAAACATCCGGTGTTCAAGAATGGCAATAAACATGGTGGGAACCCCATAAAGGGCGGTACATTTCTCATTTTCTATGGAAGTCATTACCAGCAGCGGATTAAAGCCTTCCAGCACGACCATGGTGGAACCATGGCTTACCGCGGCCAGAACTCCCAGCACGCAACCAAAACAATGAAAAAGCGGAACCGGCAGACAGATTCTGTCCTTATAGGTCAGTTTCTGATTTTCTCCTATCCAGTATCCATTATTGGCAATATTATAATGGGAAAGCATTACTCCCTTGGGAAATCCGGTAGTCCCTGAAGTATACTGCATGTTGACAACGTCATGAGGACTCAGGGACTTCCGGCGGGCCAGATACTTTGAATCCGTAACCATTTCTCCAAGAGCCATAATCTCGGGTATGGAATACATGCCTCTGTGTTTTTCCTGTCCCAGAAAGAAAACCCTTTTAAGACAGGGAAAATCCCTGCTGCTGAGAAAACCGCGTGGCCTGGTCTTCAGCTCGGGAACCAGATCGTACAGGGTCTGAACATAATCCGTATCCCTGAATCCATCAATAATTATAATGTTCTCGCATTCCGACTGTTTAAGCAGATACGCCAGTTCGTGTCTTTTATAATAGGTATTGACCGTTAACAGGATCGCTCCGATTCTGGCGGTAGCGAACTGCAGAGCTATCCAGTGAGGAACATTTGTTGCCCAGATGGCCACTTTTTCCCCTTTTTCAACTCCCAGGGACATAAGTCCTTTGGCCAGCTGATCAACAACCTCAGCAAACTGACGATAATTAAGCTTGTAATCCCGGTCTACATATACAACCGCATCGTTTTCCGGGTATTTCTCCACAGCCTCATCCAGAAGAGTACCCAGAGTAATTTCACGCAAAGGTTTATCCCACATTAACAATCTCCAGACTTATCAAAAAGTGCAAAATAAAAAAGTATCTGTTCACCATGACAGTGATTTCGTATCAACAGAAACATGAACCAAGAGCCGGCCGCCGGCTACGGTGAACACTTGCGGCAAAAAACCGATTTCAATTTTTTGATCCGGTTAACAGTTGTTTTCCTTAACAATGTGTTGAAAAAAATCTTTATTCAACTGGCTGTTCATCTACCTGAAAACTATTCAGGAAAATACAGAACAGCATATATTTCAGCGGTTTTGTTCCCCACGCAGGAAACATAATGAGGCACAATGGAGTTGTAGTATATGCTGTCGCCGGGCCTGAGCACATAGGTTTCCTTGCCGTAGATTATTTCCACCTCACCGGAAACCACTACCATAAACTCTTCGCCTTCATGTGAAGACAACTTTTTATCCTGTGCTGATTCAGGATAGATCTCAATAAAGAACGGCTCCATTCTGCGGTCGCTCTTGCCGCTTCCCAGCGAAAAAAAACGCAGGGCCGCGGGCTTTTCACTGCCCTTAAGCAGAGAAGACTCCTCCTCTCTTTCTTCCAGCCGAACAATCAGGGGGTCCTGGGTGACGGTGTCGTCCAGAAAAGTACCCAGCCTGGTTCCCAGGGCTCTGGCAATCTTAAGCATGGGGCCAAGGGAAGGATGCATTTCATCATTTTCTATAGCCTGAATATATTCCAGGTCCAGTCCGCTCCTTGATGCAAGCTCTTCAATACCTATCTCTTCCAGCTCCCTGTATTTTTTAATTTTATGACCGATTCTCTCTTTTATCATTTTTCCCCCTTAGAATTTTGCACCATTATAAGGTTCACATCATGTTTAATCCTGTCCAGATAAGCCTGCTTCTGACCAGTCTTCAGGGTTCCGAAGAAAACATCCGCCTCAGACGGAAGCATTTCCAGACATCCGCCAGGAGCAGACTTTTCCCAGACTACTCCGGCATCTTCAAGTTCGCCGGCTGTATGACGATCAAATACCAGCAGGCAGGCCTCTTCAGGAAGCAGGAGGGCAAAGGCCCAGATAAGCTTTTTCCAGTTGGTGACACTGCTGGTGACCGGAATTGAATTCCGGTCAAGATCAGCAAATTCCCTGTCCTCGCCTTCAATGCCCAGGGCGGAATCAAATTCCTTCCAGGCAGAACCAAGGCTGGTGTTGATGGAATTAAGCTCAACCATTCTTTCCTGAAAAACATACTCCAGGATGAGCATATGCTGCGCCCTAAAAAGATCCTCATCAACCTCCTGTCCGGTATCTTTGGCGCCATAGGTGGAAATCTGCCAGCGAAGAGCCAGAGAGGTATCCGAATAAAAATCATTAATTTTTTGCGCTCCGAAATAGGCCATATCCGATGGTTTTTTAAACTGCTCCCCGAATTGTATGCTCTGACTTAAAAAGGCCTTGGCTCCAGCCGGATCAAGGGGCAGGTCCCGAGGAAGAAAGTGATTTTCAGTCTGTTCGTGAAGTCCTGGATTCAGCAAAAGAGCGCAGCCCTGAAAAGCTGCGGGCAGAAGATCCCGGATCATTATCGGAAAAGAAACAATCAGCGCGTTATCTTTTTTCATCAGACTCCTCATTTCCGGAAAGAAAACCATCGGTTTCAGCATCTTTAAAAAAAGACTTTCCGGATGGAAACTAAATTGACCGGTTTATGTTTACCGGTTGGACATATATATGAAAATACCTGTTAACTCTCAATATCTTTTTTCAGAGGCAACACCATATACGAAGGGCAAATCCCCTCACACCGGGGAAGACGCATTACGCAGGCATTGCCAAAAAGAAAGAGGCAGCGGTCATCCTCCTCGTTTTTTGGATGGTACATGTCACAAAACATGGACCAGGAAACTATTTCACCGAATCTTCCGGTCCAGATTTTATCAACCTGCTCACCGCTCAAACCGAAAGTATCCGCCTGAGCCAGCAAATGGTCAAATTTATTTTCCATTTCTGTAAGAACCAGGCACTGCATGCCGGAATCCAGACCGGGGTTGAGTGTTTCCTGATAAACACAGTGCCCGGTCCTGTAGAATCTGCAGCTGCGGGCAGGAAGTCTGGTAATCTTTCCCATGAGACTTACAACTCAAAATCACAGCAGGTTAACAGCCGGTACAGCCCCGGACAAACCCCGGACTTTCCGGTGACAGAGGATTCAGATCTTTGTCCAGTGTATAAAGGCCATATCCTCCATCCAGAACATATAATTGCTTTGCTCCCATTGTTTTAAGGAGGCAGGCGCCTTCATAGGCTCTGCCCGAGCACTCGGAATAAAGAACAATCGGAGTGAACCTAGGGATCTCCATAATTCTTTTCTTAAGCTGATCCAAAGGGATATTATACGCTCCGGGAAGCCTGCCCCGGGCAAATTCCTGCTTCTTCCTGACATCCAGCAGAAAAAACTCCGCCCCGTTGTCGGCTGACTGTTTGAGTTCTTCAGGAGTAATCCCTAATATTCCGGGTCTGGCCTTATTCTCCAGCATCCGGACACAGCGGGTAAAAGGATTGATGACCGGGTCGGTCCAGACAATATCCAGGTCTGAAATATCCTCAAGAGGGGTTTTGTCCCGGATCAGACAGGCGGCAAGATTGGCCCACTCATGGGCTTTTTCTCCGGCGGCCTCCATGCCGATTATATTCCGGGCAGTCTTATCCATTATAAGTTTAAGAACATACGGCTTGTCATCCATAATACCATGCGTTCCATGAACCAGAGCAAATTCGCAGACATGACCAGCATCCCGGGCCTGCAAAAAATCAAGGCCTGTTCTAACCACCGACAAATCACCCATATTCCATATTTCTGTATTCCTGGGGGGCGGCGGGCTGGACTTATCGCCGTCAAGGACCGCCCTGATCATTCTGCGGCAATCAGCCGGCTTGCTCTCCGGGTCTGCATTAGAAAAGCCAGGGGCTTTATGTACTGAACTGCCTGAAACCACGATGTTCCTCTGCGCTGAATCTTGGGAAAAATCAGACTGGATGTCCCGGTCTTCAAGTCCGTATTGCTTAAGCCGGGCGTAATCTGCGGAGCAGTGCCCGCCATAAAAAACCGGACGGCCATTCAGATCCGTGCCTGCTTCCCTTTTCAGAATTTCCTGTTTCTGTTCTTCTGAAGCAGCAGTGACTATATTAACTCCCCTGCGCATCAGCCACTCATCCAGAAAAAACTGAGTCTGCTCACTGAAGACACTGCCTGATCTGATCCAGGTAAACCGCTTGCCTCCACACACCATTGCCTGAACCAGGCTTAAATCAGAACCCACCACTACTGGATTTTTAATCTCGTTCCAGTTTTCAACCAGATACCTGACGCATGCGTCGCCGGGCCAGAGATAACTGAGATCTTTCAGATTATCAGCATTTCCAACGGTTGCCTCCGGAAAAATCAAAACCTTGTCAAAAGAATAGGAAATATATCCTCTGCCGCTTAGAAAAGAGACTTCTGATCCCTGCGAATCTATCCTGATTTTTCCGACTTTCTGAGGAGCCAGGTTATGGCTTTGCTGGTATCTGTCAAAATCAACCTTTATTCTGGCCCTGATCTTCGGCCATTTTTCAGGGGACACTCCGGATCTCAGAAGCAGCCGCAGCATGGACAGAGGATATTTCCTCTCTTCATAGTCGGAAATCCAGACTACATCAGCCTGAGTCTCAATTTCCCGGGCCATTTTGAAGGCCTTTCCCACATGATAACCTTCCCCAATTATTATAATTCTTTTCATTTACTCCGCCTGATTAATAAAAATGCGTATAACAGTGTAAAAAAGTCCTTATCAGGCTGGCTGTTCAAAAATTCCAAGCGACAAAGCCAATTGAAAGATTTTCAACAGCCGGATAAAGATAATCATTCTATGAACACGTTACATTGTATGTTCTTAACTGTTCACCACATACGGCATATGTCCATTCAACCACACTGGATTCCGGCTTTCGCCGGAATGACGGAAAAAGGCAACTGCCTGCTTTAACCGTCACCCCGGTCCCGGATCGAGTCCGGGATGACGGATCCGGGGTCCAGGTCTTCTTATTCGATCTTGCTGAACATTTACCGTATGTTCTTATAAAATAAAAAAAGGACTGCCTGTGCAAGCTGTCCCTGTCTGCAAATATTATCAACTGGAGCCAAAAACACAACCCGGAATTTTCATGGCCGAACAGATGGTTCTTGACCGATTTTGGCGTGAGGTGTATATTCAGAAAA